>JAKASC010000203.1 GCA_021828245.1 Acidobacteriota bacterium | reverse complement strand
CCATCGGGGTGGACGTTCCCGGCCTCGCACGTCCGGGCGGTCGAGTCTGGGCGCCGAATCTTCCAGGCTGGGAGGACATGCCGCTTGGCCGCGAGCTCTATCGTCGTTTTCGCGTGCCCGTGGTGGTCGAGAGCGACCGTAATGCTTTTGTCATGGGCGAAGCGTGGCGCGGCGTGGCGCGGGGCGTGCGCGACGTGGTTTTCTTGGCGGTGGGAACGGGGATTGGCGCGGGAATTTTGTCGGGTGGTCACTTGATACGTGGGCACGGGGAACTGGCGGGCGCGGTGGGCTGGATGGCGGTGCGAGAGAAATTCCTGCCCGAGTACGGCCGCGTGGGATGCCTGGAGACGGTGGCGAGCGGGCGAGGAATCGAGTCTGTGGCGGCGAAAAGTTTCGCTCCAAAGCTTTCCGCTGCGGAAGTGGTTCGAAGGGCCCGCCAAGGCGACCGCCGCGCTCAGACCATTCTTCGCCGAGCGGGCGAAGCGCTGGGGCTTGCTATGGCGAATCTGGTGGACGTTTTGAATCCTGCCATGATTGTCGTCGGCGGCGGCGTGGCGGAGGCCGGCGAGTGGGTGCTCAAGCCGGCGCGCGAGACGATGCGACGATGGGCGCAGCCGCTGGCCGTGAAGCAAGTGCGCGTGGTGCGGAGCCGCTTAGGCCCGCGGGCCGCGCTGTTGGGCGCTGCCAAGCTGGCGTTGGACGCATGCGAGCACCCGACCACCTGACGGTGGTGAAGCATGGGAGCAGCGCAGAGGTCGCCCTGCGCAACCTCTGCGGCTCGGGCCGGTGCCTGCAGGAAAGAACCGCGGAGTTCCACACTTCGTAACTCCGCGCCGCGCGCTTCTTCGCAGCGTGCGGTGCGGCATGTGCATCGCGCCTGTGCGGGGACACGGCTAAGATGGCCGTGCCACCGTCGCCCAACGAACCCGCGCCGGAAAGCTCAACGCCGCGGCGACCCACGGCGCTGCCCGCGCCATCGAGCATCTCCACGGAAGAGCGACCACAGCGGACGCCGGAGCCGCTACCATGCCTACGCCTCGGCGGCGGCATTGGGGCTGGCCACCGAGCGCCACTGTCGAGTTCCTGCTTGCCGGCCTCCTGCTCTCAACCCAATTTCCTGGCTCGCCGCCTGTTGAATTAGCACTTGACTTGCGCCGTGGAGATTGTAAGATGGTGGCAACAATGCTTAATAAGGATTCTTACTGATCATCATTGATTGAAGGAATGGGGGTGGAAGAATTTTGGCTGAAGTTAGGCTTCAGGAAGGGGAATCTCTCGAAAACGCGCTGCGCCGCTTTAAGCGCAAGGTTCAACAAGAAGACATCATCAAGGAGATAAAAAAACATTCCTTTTATCTCAAGCCCGGAGAAAGGAAACGGGTCAAGGCAGCCTTGGCCAGAAAACGGGCCCGCAAGAAAGCCAGGCACGAGCAGGACTAAACGCTGCAAAGGATGGGGTCAGGGCAAAGGATTCTGTTCGCGCAAAAGGGAAAAAACATGGAATACCGCGACCGCGTGCTGAAGTGTATTGACTGCGGAGCAGAATTCGTTTTTACGGCGGGGGAGCAGCTCTTTTTTGCTGACAAAGGCTTCAAGAACGAACCCAAACGGTGCAAGCCGTGCAAGTCTAAGCGAAACCAATCCCTGAGCGGGCAAGGATATCATCGCGTCGAGACAAGCGCCGTTTGTTCGCAGTGTGGCAAGGAAACCACCGTCCCCTTCAAGCCCAGCCAAGGACGTCCCGTTTATTGCCGGGAATGCTTCCAGCAGCGCCGCGCAGCCTCTCCGGGGGCTTAAGCCAAGAGCCGGCTCTGCACGCCGAGAGGGCGTCTGCGGGTCGAACCGATGGGCTAGGACGGTCGCCTCGCGGAAAGTGGAGGGTGCTCTTGACGGCTCCCGCCTTTATCGGATTACCTGGCGTCTTCCCCGCGGGAGCGATGCGCCGCAAATAATCTTCACGCGACTCCCCTGACGAAGCAGTCCAATCTGTGCGACACTAAATAGGTATGGCGCGTTTTTGCGTGCTCAGTTTCGGCTGTCGGGCCAGTCAAGCGGATGGCGCCGCCATCAAACGTCAACTCCTCGAGGCGGGCCATCAGGCCAAGGATAGCGTTGAAGCCAGTGAACTGGTGGTCATCCAAACCTGCACGGTGACAGCAACGGCCGACGCCGAGGCTCGTCAAGTCATTCGGCGCGTGCAGCGGAGCCAGCCGAATTGTAAGATCCTGGTCACGGGATGCTATGCCCAGCGCGCGCCGGAGGAAGTGGCAAAACTTCCCGGCGTGACATGGGTGGTGGGCCATTCCCACCGACACCGCATCTCTGAAATCGTCCGCAACGAATTCCCTCAAGCCGCCAGGCATTCTCCCTGTGAATGTGGAGCGCTGAGCGCCGCACGGCCAACGCTTCAAGGATTGGCTGTTTCCGCGTCGCCGGCAACGTTACAACAAACTCCCCGCCCGCAGCGGGATAAGAATCAAGCTCAAATTTGGGCAGGTGAAATAGGGGGTGAATTTCATTTTAGCCCTGTGTTTGCGGATGACCGCACACGCCCGACGCTTAAGGTTCAGGATGGCTGCAACGCCCGCTGCTCGTTTTGTGTGATTCCTCACGTGCGAGGAAGAAGCCGCAGCTTAGAGACGGAGTTGGCCATCAGCCAGGTGCGGGCGCTCGCTGCGCAAGGCTACCGCGAGGTTGTTCTGTCCGGCATTAACCTGGGCAGCTATGGCCGTGACCGGATGCCGAAAATAAACTTCCTGAGTTTACTGGAGCGGATGCTTCAGGAAACGCCCATCGAGCGTGTGCGCATCAGCTCCATCGAACCGATGGACGTGAGCCGCGAATTGATCGAGCTAGTAGCCCGCGAGCCTCGTGTGGCTCAACACTTTCATGTGCCTCTCCAAAGCGGTTGCAATCGCATCTTGCGATTGATGAACCGGCGCTATTGGACGCAGCAGTACGCAGAAAAAATCATGGCCATCCGCGAGCGTCTGCCCGAGGCCGCCATTGGCGCCGACGTGATGGCGGGCTTTCCGGGCGAAACCCACGAGGACCACAAGGAGAGTACGCGCTTTATCGAATCGCTGCCGTTCACTTACTTGCACGTTTTCCCCTATTCGGCTCGGCCGGGCACATTGGCCCCGAAATTGCCGAATCCTGTAGACGGACGCCGCGCCCACGAGCGCTGTCGAGAGATCCAAGCCATCGGCCGCGCCAAGCAGCACGATTTCGCCCACGCGCACGTTGGCAGGACGCTCTCGGTGCTCACCTTGCACGAAACGCGCCAGGGGGAGCGCCTTGGCCTCAGCAGCAATTACCTCAAAGTTGTCCTGACGGACCGTGCCGTCCCTGCCAACGTCATTTTGCAGGTCCGCATTGAGGGCGTCGAGGAAGGTTTTCTTCGCGGCCGGATTGAAGCCGGCCATCCGCCGATGGCCACAACGACCGCGCCCCAAGTCCATGCGAGGCTGGGCTGATGCCAACCTTGACATTTTGAAGGTGCGTCTTGAACGTTTCCCGCATATCACGAAGCTCAAGCATTCCCGTTACCGAGTATGTCAACCAGGCGTTCGTTCCCCTGTCACATCTTTCTACCGGGTGGGAGATGCACTCGGCGGTGTTGTTGTCACCGGCGGAGGAGCGGACGATGGTCCGGGAGCCCGTGCAAGCGGTACCAAGCCGGCTGGTGGAGCGTTTGGGCAAGGTGCGCATCTTGGTGGTGCCGTACCTTGCCTGCCGCGAAGCGGGCGATGAAGTGGCGTTTGAAAAACCGCAGGGCGAGAAGCACTCCACGGTCTGGCTCGAGCGGGAAGGGCAAATTGACCTCCTCCTCTCGTGCCGTGACCTGGATGCTCACGACACCGGGTTCGAACTGCTCGCAACCCTCGCCGAGCTGACCCGATCAAGGCTGACCTTGGATGAACTTGGCCGCTTTACTCGCCTGCTGGAGCAAGAACTCGAACAAAATATCCAAGGGGAAATTGATGACGAGGCCCTCGAAGCCAAACAGTCCCTGCTGGAGCGTCGCCGCGCCAGCCGACCAACGAATCTATTTGAGAGCTATCGAGATGTGGCCTTCACGAGCACCCTGGCAGAATACCTCCACGGCCTGTGGCATGACGTCCAGATTCGGGTTGGGCCGAATCACCTTCCGGTTGCCGCACTGCGACAACGAATGACCTTGATGGCCGAATTATTCCCTCCCAACCCCGGCTGCCAGGTCTTTTCGGAAGAATTGGAAAAGAACGGCTAATAATCCGTCAGAGGCGGAGAAAAAACCTTGGTCGCCGCCGTTTTGTGATAGACTGAGGCGGTTCGGAGAAGAGGCGCCAAATTCCTTCAAGAAACGAGCCCGCCGCATGAAAGTCTTAATGGTTTACCCGGAGTTTCCAGACACGT
>JAKASC010000202.1 GCA_021828245.1 Acidobacteriota bacterium | reverse complement strand
TCGATTTCGCGCGCGTCGAGCCCGCGCTCCACAACGATTTTGCGGTCATACTTGGCCGCCAAGTCCATTGCCGGTCCAAGCTCCCTCGCATGGCGCACCTTGCTGATGCCTACCGAAGAGCCCAGATTGGCGGGCTTGACGAAGACGGGATAGCGGAGCTCTTTTTCGATTTTTTGCCTGACGCTCTTCGACGACCGTTCCCATTCACTGCGCGCGACACAGACCCATTTCACGACCGGCAATCCGGCGTCGCGAAACAGGCGCTTCATGACGTCCTTGTCCATGCCCACGGCAGAGGCCAAAACACCGGCTCCAACATAGGGAATGTTCGCTAGCTCGAGCAGCCCTTGAATGGTCCCATCCTCGCCGAAGGTGCCATGCAGCACGGGAAAGATCACGTCCACTTTGGTGCCCGCGGGCCGAGTTCGTTTCTCACCCAACGGCACCAGATTTGGCCCGGTGGGATCGGCGGAAGGCAAGACCGGCGTGCCGCGATCGAGCACCTCCGGGAGCAGCTTGAGGACTCCTATACCGACACGCCATTGGCCCTGGCGTGTGATGCCGATCGGAATCACGTCATATTTCCGCGGGTCGAGCGCCTTCCAAACCGAACTCGCCGAGGTGAGCGAGACTTCGTGCTCGCCCGAGCGCCCACCGAACAGCAGTCCGACGCGGATCTTTTTGCTCAAAGAATCTTCTTCCCTAGCGCCGAAGCCGCCAAGCCGACGCCCAAAATAGCGGTTTTGTTCAACACATCTATGATCGGGTTGATTTCCACAATTTCAAGCGCCAACATTTTCTTGCTGTCCGAGACCATTTCCATGGCCAGGTGCGCTTCGCGGAATGTGATGCCGCCGCGCACGGGGGTGCCGACACCCGGCGCTTCATCGGGGTCCACAACATCCATGTCCAATGAAACGACGAAGCCCGCCGTCCCCTCGGTGGCGAACGCCACGCTGCGCTCCATGACCGCCCTCATGCCATGCTCGTCAATGTCGCGCATGGTGAAGACGTGGACGCCGGACTGTTTGACCGTGCGGCGCTCGCGCGCGTCGAGGTCGCGCGCGCCGATCAGCACGCAATTCTCGGCCCGCATCTTGGGCGAAAAGCCGAAGATGCCGACCAAGGGTTCCGGGCCGAATCCCAGCGTCGCGGCAAATGGCATGCCGTGGATGTTGCCGCTGGGGCTGGTTTCCGGCGTATTCATGTCGGCGTGAGCGTCAATCCACAGCAAACCGACGTTCTGCTCGCGGTCGCGGTAAAATTTGGCGACGCCGGCCTGCGTGCCGATGACCATTGAGTGGTCGCCGCCGAGCGAGAGAGGAAAACTGCCGGTCTCAAGCGTTTGGTAAATCTGGTGTGCGACCTCACGGCAGGCTTCCGCAATTTCGTTCAAATACTTGGCGTGCCGGTCGCCGTAATGCTGTTCTTCAGGGTTCTTAACGTGAATATTTCCAGCGTCCTCCACCTGGTGGCCAAGACTCTTCAGCGCGGCATTCAATCCGGCGGCGCGCATGGCGGAGGGGCCCATGTCCACGCCGCGTCGCTCCTGGCCGAGATCCAGAGGAACACCGAGTATGCGAATTTTCATGGCCGTACTCGCTTCGTCTCCGCGCCAGCCGCGGATCGAATATCATAACGCGAGCCGACGCTCCCTGCGGAGGCCGGGCAGCTATGGCCTTAAGCGGTAGAGCATGCGGGGAAACGGAATGGTTTCGCGGACGTGGTCGAGGCCGCAAATCCAAGCGACAATGCTCTTGGTTGGCGCGTGTTAACGGTAAACTTCCCGGCGGTGCGCCACGCGTAGCACCAGCACGTTCGAGCGGTCGTCTTGAATCCGGCAAATGGCCCGATAATCCCCGATCCGAAAGCGCCACAACTCGCCCTTCTCTCCTTTAAGTGCTTTGCCCAGCCGCCGGGGATCCTCGCGGCCGGCCACGCGTTCCCGAAAATACCGAACGATTCTGTTCTGCTCTTGACGGCCGAGCTTTTCCAGCTCGTTGAAAGCGCGCGGTTCGAAGCTAACCGTCCAAGCCAAGCTTCCTCACAACTTCCTCGAGCGGGATGGGAGGGCGATTTTCCTCCAGCCGGGAAATCGCTGTCAGGTAATCCTCCTGCTCGTCCAAAAACTCGCCGATGGCCTTGGTGGCGTAATACGATTTCGGTCGGCCGGTCCGCTTGGCAAGCTTGTTCAGTCTTGATTCTAGGGTTCGCGGTAGCCTCACGGTGAGCATAGCGATTCCTCTCGAGAATACGTGTAGTTCATTTTAGCGTATTTCAGTTCGGCGCGCGAGGCGTGTGAGGCTAAAGGTTGCTGCTCGTCTCCTAATTCTGTTCCTGCCTATGGTCGCGCGGTGGGTCCCGTTCCCTTACGTGCTCGCCACAGTCCTGCCCTCAATGAGACCACGAATCTTCGCTTTAAGACTTCAACCTCCTGCGTTTCGTAGATAGCTTGCAGCCAAGGGATGTTAGGTAGGTCGTTGTATGTGAACCCCAAGGTCTTCGCCAGCTTCCGGATTCGGTCCAAAAAGGCCTTCTCATTGTCAGCCTTGTCGGCAGGTCGGGCGTAGGAGGCAAGGATAAGGCCGTATATGTCCTTGCGCCTGCCCGACAGCCTCACCGGGAACCCTCCTTGCTCTGGTTTGCGAAATGTCCAGAGCTGGCGCCTCAAATCCTCGAGCGTTCCTCGAAGCTCATCTTGCGCGTTTCCCATGCAGAGCTTGTGAGCATTGCGAAGATACTTAACTTCAACGAGTGCCCGAATCGAAGCGTTTTCTCGCTCAATGCCCTGGAGAAGTCGCCCTCCAATACTGCCAGGTCAACCTTCTGCTCCCCCTTCTTTCCCACATTCGATAGCGCGACCAATGAACGGCCGCTGCTCCTGTAAACGCAGGATGCGAACTCTTTTGCAAGTCGGTCTTCGAGCTTTCCCGTGAGCTGCAACATCGCCAGTTCTCGCCGCATGGTTCTCAGCTTTTTTATGTAGGAGTCGTATATGTTCAGCAAGCTTCGCGTCGGCATCGCACCTCCGACTGTGGCCCCAGTTTAGGCCACCCACCCGGGGCGGTCAAGTCTGGAAGCTGGGAAACGTTGCCTGACCCTGAATCTCACGGGGTCAAGCGGTAGAGCATGCGGGGAAACGGAATGGTTTCGCGGACGTGATCGAGGCCGCAAATCCAGGCGACGACACGCTCAATCCCCATGCCAAAACCCGCATGGGGGACGCTACCGTAGCGGCGGAGGTCGAGGTACCATTCAAAGGCTTCCCGAGGCAATTTCTGCTCCTCAATGCGGCGCAAGAGCAACTGCTCATCCGCGGCGCGCTCGCCGCCGCCAATAATTTCACCGTAGCCTTCCGGGGCCAACATATCCACCGAGAGAGCCACTTCCGGCCGCTCCGGATCGGGCTGCATGTAAAACGCCTTGATGTCACTCGGATAGCCGTGAACGAGCACGGGCCGGTCAAAGCTTTCTGAAAGCAGCGTCTCATCCGTGCCGCCAAAGTCAGAGCCCCAAACGATCTCACTTCCCTTCTCGTTCAGCATTTTCACCGCGTCGTCGTAAGCCAGGCGCGGGAACGGCGGCACACACACCTCCAGCTTCGAGACATTTCGTTCCAGGGTCTTGAGTTCTTCGCGGCGGCGCTCGAGCACACGGGCAACGACGAAGGCGACCAATTCTTCCGCAAGCGTCATGACGTCATCGAGTCGAGCGAAGGCAACCTCCGGCTCAACCATCCAGAACTCGGTCAAGTGCCGCCGGGTCTTCGATTTTTCGGCGCGGAACGTTGGGCCGAAGCAATAGGTCTTGCCCACGGCCATGGCCGCGGCTTCGTTATAAAGCTGGCCGGATTGCGTCAGATAAGCTTTCTCGTCGAAATAGTTCACCTCAAAAAGCGTCGTCGTGCCCTCACAGGCGCTCGGCGTCAGAATGGGCGTGTCCACCAACGTGAACCCGCGGTCGTCAAAGAAATCTCGGCAGGCGCGGATGATTTCGTGACGAACCCCGAGGATGGCACGCTGGCGAGTGGAACGCAGCCAGAGATGCCGGTGGTCCATCAGGAATTCGACGCCGTGCTCTTTGGGAGTGATGGGATAGGGGCGCGTGGTGGGAACGATTTGAAGGATTTCGACCTTCGTCACGTCGAGCTCGTAGCTGCCGGGCGCCCGCTTTTCCCCGCGCACCTTTCCCCAAACTCGCAGAGACGACTCTTGCGTCAGGTTGCGGACCGATTCAAAAACCTCCGGGGCGACGGCGCTTTTGACCACAACTCCTTGAAGAATGCCCGTGCCGTCGCGAAACAATGGGAAAAGGATTTTGCCGCTCTCGCGCAGGTTGTAGAGCCAGCCCTGAATGAGAACATCCTGTCCTTCAAACTGCGCGATGTTGCGAATTTCAA
>JAKASC010000201.1 GCA_021828245.1 Acidobacteriota bacterium | reverse complement strand
GTGCTCCTTAGCGTGCGCGGCAGGAGGTTGAAGCTCGCTATGGAAAACCGAGAAATCACGGCTGCCTTCCAGGAAATCGCCGATTTGCTGCGCATCCTCCAAGACGACCCGAAGTGGACGTTCAAGGCCGCCGCTTACGAGCGGGCGCGGCGCTCGATTGAGAGCTATCCGGAGCGGCTGGAGGACGTGGCTCGCGATCCCAACCGCAAGCTGACCGACATTCCCGGCATTGGCGCGGACCTGGCCGCCAAGATCAAAGAGATGGTCGAGACCGGCGAGTGCCAATATCACCGGGAGCAGTTGAGAAAGGTTCCACATGGGCTGCTGGAAATGCTCCAACTGGCGGGCGTGGGGCCGCAGAAAGTCCGGCTGTTTAACAAAGAACTCGGCATCAAAAACGTGGACGAGCTTGAAGCGGCCGCCCGAGCCGGCAAGCTGCGCCAGCTGCCCAAAATGGATGAAAAGTCCGAGCAGAACATTCTGAAAGCGATTGAACTGTTTCGGCGCGCGGCGGGACGTTTTCGCCTGGACACGGCGACGGAGACGGCGGAGGAACTGGTGGCTTATTTGAAAGAATCGCGCGGCGTTGAAGAAGTGACGCCGGCCGGCAGCCTGCGCCGTGGGCGCGAAACCGTGGGCGACCTCGACCTGCTGGTGACGGGAAGCGATCCCGCCCAGACCGCCGAGCATTTCTTGAAGCACCCTTCCATCGCCGAAGTGCTGGCGCGAGGCGAGGACAAGGTGAGCGTGCGCCTGAAAAGCACGATGCAGGTGGATGTGCGGCTGCTGGCGCGCCAGCAGTACGGCGCGGCCCTCATGTATTTCACCGGCTCGAAAGAACACAACATCGCGCTGCGCGACCGGGCGAAAAAGCGCGGGTGGAAACTTTCCGAGTACGGATTGTTCGAGGGCGAAAAGGTCCTGGCGAGCCGAACGGAAGAGGAGGTTTACGAGAAGCTCGGGCTCGAGTGGATACCGCCCGAGCTGCGCGAGAACCAGGGCGAAATCGAGCTGGCGGAAAGGAACCAGCTCCCGCGGCTGGTCGAACTCGGCGACATCCGGGGCGACCTGCAAATGCACACCACCGCCTCCGACGGCAACGCGAGCGTCGAGGAAATGGCGGTCGCGGCCAAAAAACTAGGCTACCGATACATTCTGATCACCGACCACTCGAAGGCCGTCACCATCGCCAACGGTCTCGACGAAAAGCGCGCCGTCGAGAACATTCGGCGCATCCACGCCGCGCGGAAAAAAGTGAAAGGCATCGAAATCTGGGCGGGCGCGGAAGTGGATATCCTGGGCGACGGGCGGCTGGATTACCCGGATTCCCTGCTCAAACAATTCGACATTGTGCTGGCGAGCGTCCACTCGCGCATGACCATGCCGGGCGAAGAAATGACGGAGCGCCTCGTCAAGGCGCTGGCCAATCCTTACGTCCGCATTCTCGGCCATCCGACGGGCCGGCACATCTTAAAGCGCGATCCGTTTAATTTCGATGTCGAGAAGGTTTTCGCCGCCGCCAAGCAACACGGCGTGGTCATGGAACTGAACGGCAATCCCGAACGGCTCGACCTTTCCGATCGTCTGGCGCGGCTGGCCAAAGACCGCGGCCTCAAAATCATCGTCTCGACCGACGCCCACCACCCCGAACACCTCAAGCTCATGCGCTACGGCGTCCTGACCGCGCGCCGCGCCTGGCTCACCAAAAAAGATGTGCTGAATACATTGCCACCGGAAAAATTGCTGGCGGCGTTGAGGCACGTGCCGAAGTAGCTGACGGCTTTCCGTTGTCCGCCGTGAACCTTGGCTTATGAATTCTGGATTGCGGACGATAAGATAGGTTGTAGAATCGCGGGTTGAGGAGCCGCGATGCCGGCCCGACGACGGCGCGGCCGCACTGGAGGGGTTGTTCCTGCATGATCAGGTTTCTCGTCCAAGGGTCCGAACCGGCCCCATACACGGTTGTATTTGATGAGCAGGTCGGCCGCGTGACTGCAAAGTGCTCCTGCCGGGCAGGCGCGCAAGGCCCGGTTGGGCAATGCTGCAAGCATCGGACAGCAATACTACGGGGTGAGACCGAAGGGATCATTAGCGGAAATGCCGAGGATGTCCGAATCGTGCAGGGCTGGATAGCAGGCACGGACATTGAGGTCGCGGTCCGCAACCTTGCGGAGGGCGAAGCCGAACTTGAGCGAGCAAGAAGGAAAGTCGCTGCCGCAAAAAAGGCCCTGGAGAGGGTGATGTCGCGGTGAGGCGATGGCCGCGCCGCTACGGCTACCTCGTCGCTAGGGGTCGGATCACAAGGAGGTGAGGAAAAAGATGGGAACGCTTCTTGTCTCAGTCGGAGTCCTGGCTGCCATTGCCTTATTGTTCGCGCTGGTTCTTGCGCCCCTGAAGCTGTACTCCATTGACAACAATCTAGCGTCCATCGCCAGCCATTTGGAAGCGCTGAGCGGTGAGGTTGCAGCTGCCCGGACGGACATGTCGCAGCAAACGCAGTTTCTTGGAGCCATATCGAGGAATGTCCTCGCCATGCGGGGTGCGCCCGAGCCCCGGGACGTCCCGCCCGAAGCGTAACCCTCCAGGGCGGGGTCGGGGGCATGCAATCATAGGAGGGAGAGGCATATGCACCGAAGTATCGTGATTCGTATTGCGGCGGTCCTGCTCGCGGGAGCGCTTGCGGCATGTGCCGACGCACAAACCGCCCGCGGCCAGACCTCAGCACCCGCCGTTGCCGGCGGCGGAAAAGGGGCGGGCGTCGGCGCGGGTATCGGCGGCACGATTGGAGCGCTTGCCGATCTCGCCGCGAACTGCGCGCGGTGGGATGACTTCACGCTGAAGCAAGGGCGCGAGGCGTGGCTTCGTCTTGACGATGATTTCACTCCTACGGCGTCACCCTCTGAGGCGGCTGAGAGGCCGCAAATCAAGATTGCCTGGACTTCCCCTCAATTGCCTCAAGAGCCAACCGCACAACCGCTCAGCCCCGCCCCCGCAGGGCGCGAAGGCAGCGGGGCTGTGTACCTGGAGCCGTTGTCCAGTGTGCGGTCTTATCGCGTTAATAGAGGGGCCCTCCTTCGGGCCCTCAATAGGGCAGACGTTCCTCTGGCGCGAACTTTGTCAGAGGCAGCGTTCCGGTTGCGCGTGTGGCGGGACTCGAGGGGGCTTCACGGCCTGATTACCGACCAGAGCGGCGCGATTGTATGGGCGGAATCGCCATTCACCCTGAGCGGGCTTGCGCGGGGTGTCGCTCGCTATACGCGGAGCTACGGCCTGACTCCAACCGGGGCCTCCGATGTCCATTCGGCTCCTCCTGCCTTCAAGGTTCCCGCGAGCCGCCGGTCTTCGGGGCACGTTCACTCCTCGGAGGCCGCCCCCACCCCGGCTGGGGCCCGTGTTTATCAGCCCGGCGGGGATGTCAAGCCCCTGTACTCGTCCAGTAGATTAGTGACACAGGAGGTCCTTTCTTTGAGATGAGGATTGAGCGAGAAACTCCAGGGGGGTGAGGTAGCCGAGAGCCTGGTGAGGACGGACGGTGTTGTAGATTCGTTCCCAGGCCAGGAGTTCGCGATTGAGTTGGGCGAGGGGAAGCGAAAAGGGGGTGACCTCGTAGAACTCCTCGGTATGAGTGCGGTTGGCGCGCTCGACCCGGCCGTTGAGTTTGGGAGAGCGAGGCGGCACGCCAGTTCCGGAGCGGGTTAGGGTGGTGTGCACCTTTAAGCAAATAGAGTGATGGCAACGTGCCGATATTGCGGCCGGTCGGGTTGGTTCCTGTCGCTCACAACGGACGGACTCTGCAAAACGTGTGGCCCCTCTGTCGTCCGTGACATCGTTCAGCGAAAACACCAAGTTGAGCGGCTGGCTAAAAACGTGACCATGCGGGGTGATTTTGTCAGAAGGGTCCAGTACTGCGATAGCCTCATTCGCCATCTGAGCGCCCTCGGCGAGTACGAGCGGCGCGGCGAGCTTTCCAGTCTACGCTCTTGAGGTGGTCGGCGAGGACGACGCAGGAGAGGCGCGAGCCCTCTGGCAATGTTACCTCGAATGGATAGCCCTTCACTTGGCTGGTGATGGGACAAACCACGGCCGCCGGGCCTGGGCGTTGTACAGTCCCGGCGAGAGGACGAGAGTCGGGCGGCGGCCAGCCTGCTCTCGGACGTCCGGGAATTGATCGTGGCGGCATAAAACCCGCCGCGACGCGGGGCGAGGGCAATCAAACCGCGCGAAACTTCGGAAGCGGCTCGACGAGGATAACAAGCCATGGACAAACCAAATTTTGACCCCGGACTCACCCAGCGGTATGAGGGCAAGCTGCGGCGAGTGATCCGCAAGGACGGCGAGTTCAACATCCGGCGGCGCGGCACGACGTGGCGGGACATTCACCCGTTCATTTTCATGATCAACCGGCCGTGGCACGCGCTGGTGGCGATAT
>JAKASC010000200.1 GCA_021828245.1 Acidobacteriota bacterium | reverse complement strand
GTTGCAACTGCCGAAGTTCCGGCGTCTGTTGAAGGGCCTCTTCGAGCGTGATGTTCAAGGTGTTCGGAATTAGTTTGGCGATTCGGTCCACCTCGGCGAAAGGCATGCCCAGCACTCGGCCGGCGTCACGCACGACCGCCTTCGCGCCCATCGTGCCGAAGGTGATAATTTGGCTGACGTTCTCCCGCCCATATTTGTCGGTCACATAGCCAATCACTTCGCTCCGACGGCGCACGCAGAAGTCAATGTCAATGTCCGGGAAGCTGATGCGTTCCGGATTGAGAAACCGCTCAAACAACAAGCCGTGCTGGAGCGGGTCAATGTCCGTGATGCGGAGCGCGTAGGAAACCAAACTGCCTGCCGCCGAGCCGCGTCCCGGTCCCACCGGGATGCCGGCCTCCCGGGCAAAACGGATAAAGTCCCAGACAATCAAAAAGTAACCCGCGAAGCGCATCCGCTGAATCAGGCTGATTTCTTGCTCCAGCCGTTCCTCGTAGGCCTTCAGAGGATGACGCAGCCTGCCTTCGGCTTGCTGCTGCTCCAACCGCTGGCGACGCTGCTCAAATCCTTGGCGGGCGACCTTTTCAAAATAGCTGTCCAGCGTTTCTCCTGCCGGCACTTCAAAGTGGGGGAAAACATGTTGCTCTTTGTCCAGATGAACGTTGCACCGCTCGGCAATTTCAACCGTGCGGCTCAGCGCCTCCTGAACCTCCGAAATCTCCGCAAAAGCCGCCCGCATCTCCTCGTAAGATTTGAAATAGAACTGATCGGTAGGAAACCTCATGCGATTGGTGTCGGAGAGTGTCTTGCCGGTCTGAATGCACACCAGTACTTCCTGGGCTCGCGCATCGGCTTGGGTCAAATAATGGCAATCGTTGGTGGCCACCAAAGGAATGCCGGTCTCCCGCGAAAGTTGGACCAACTGCGGGTTGATTTTTTGCTCTTCGGGCAATCCCTGGTTTTGGATCTCAAGATAGAAATTACCCTTGTGGAAGATATCTTGCAGGTCATACGCAGCCTGACGGGCGGCGTCGTACCGCTCCAGGAGAAGCGCATGAGCGACTTCGCCTCGCAGGCAGGCGGAAAGAGCGATCAACCCCTCGGAATGACGTGCTAGGAGATCCTTATCAATTCGCGGCCGGTAATAGTAGCCTTCCAGATAGGCGGCCGAGGCCAGCTTGACAAGATTGCGATAGCCCCGATCGTTTTCGCAAAGGAGAACGAGGTGATAGGGACGCTCCGATTCGGGGGAGCGGTCAAAACGGTTCGTACCGGCGACATAAACCTCGCAGCCAATGATGGGTTTCAAGCCATGCTGAGTGGCTGCCTTATGGAATTTCATCGCCCCAAACAGGTTGCCGTGGTCGGTCAGGGCAACGGCCGGCATTTTGAGCTCGACAGCCCGCTCCATCAGCCGAGAAATGGCACAGGCGCCATCCAACAAACTGTAATCCGTATGAAGGTGCAGATGAACGAAGTTCGCGGAATCCATCGCCCGACATTTTATCACGTGGGCGGGCGATCTGCCCCGGCTTTGAGGCGTTAAGGAACCCTCGCCGTGGCCCAGGAGCCTGTTATCGAGCCGAGGGAGATTTCTTTCGGCGCGGAGTCACTGCGTGCGGTCGCGTGCCCGGCGGGTGTCCCGGCTTCTGGCTCGCGCGGCCGGGGGGACGCGCGCCGGCCTGGTCCGTTTCGTGTTGGTCGCTCGGGTGGGCCGGAGTGGCGGGCGACGATTTCTTAGGCTTAGCGCGTGTTCGAGTCGGCGGAAGGGGAGTTGGTTCTCGAACTCCTGCCAAGGACCTCATCGCTTTGCTCAGTTGCTGGGAAGTCTTGATTTTGCCATCGAGCTGGTCAAAAAACAGATGGCCTAAAATCTCCTCCATCTTGGGGCCGGGATTCACTCCCAAGGCCTGGAGTTCCAGTCGGGGCAATCGCGCTTGAATTTGCGGCGCTTTGAAAAGGTAGTGTTTGATTCGATTCTGAACGCCAGATTGGCCGGAGTAGGCAAGCAGGTAGAGCAACAAAATTCTGGGCTGCGGACTTAACAACCTCCAAACCTGGCTGGGCGAAGCGGCTCGAGAGCTGAGAAGGTGCTTAGATAGCTTTTTAGCCTCGCGTTCAAGGTGCAGCGCCAATTTGAGCATGCCGGGAAATCGGATGATTTTTTTGGCCAAGCGCACCCGTTGTGCAGCACTTAAACCGCCGGCAAGTGCGTCAAGGTTCAACAAAAACAGGTCATCCTCGGGGAATTTTTGCGCCAACGCATGAATCTTCTGAAGGCGCTCGTAGCGGAGGCGCGCCAAATTGCGATCCAGCGCCGTCAACCAGCCTCGATCGGCAAACAATTTGAGCGTTCGGGCGGGGTTTTCTTCGCGGAGGATGGCTTCCAGTTCCCGGCCTTGTTGCTCTGGCGTGAGGCGGTTCTGCAACTGCTGGGCCAGCGCGGAGCGCAGCCAAGTTTCTGTCTTCTCCTCGGGCTTAAAACCGAGTCGCTGAGTCAGGCGAACCAGTCGAAAAATGCGCGACGGATCATCTATAAAGCTACGGCTGTGCAGGGCGCGAATCTCCTTCCGCTCAATGTCCCCGCCGCCGTTGGTCGGGTCCAAAAGCAGCCCCCGCGAATTCGGGTGCAGAGAGACGGCCATGGCATTGAGGGCAAAATCTCGCCGCCGCAGATCCTCAAAGATGGTCGCCGGCACGATTTCCGGCGGTTTGCCGGGCTGCGAGTAATCTTCTCGCCGGCACTGGCTGACCTCCGCGCGGACGCCGCTCGAAAAGTAAATTTCGGCCGAAAGCCATCGCGGGCTATATCGCGCCTCCTCCACCCACACTTCGTCTTCATGGGGCGGGACGGGCCCTGGCTCGCCCCGCCGCCCGCCAGGGCGAGGAGTTTGGAGGTGACGGAGAATCTTCTCCGGATGACCTTCCACGGCAAAATCCAAATCGCGAACAATCGGCTGCCCGTAGGTCAGGTCACGAACCGCGCCGCCCACAAGATAAAAATTGAGCCCCTCGGCGCTTGCGGCCTGTGCCAATAGGTTGACCACCCGGAACTGGCGCGGGGATAGTTTGCTTTCCATCAAAAAGTTATAGTCGCTCATGGCTCAAGCGCGCGGATGATGGGCTTGATAGACCTGCCGCAAACGCTCCTTTATGACATTCGTGTAAATTTGGGTCGTCGAGATGTTGCTGTGTCCCAGCATGATTTGAATCGAGCGAAGGTCGGCGCCCCGCTCGAGCAAGTGGGTGGCAAACGAGTGCCGAAGGGTGTGCGGACTGAGCGGGGTGCGAATGCCCGCCGCCCGGGCATAGCTTCTCAACACCTTCCAAAAGCCGACCCGCGTGAGCGCTCGCCCTCGCCGATTCAGAAACAAATACGGCACATCCGGCGGCCGGACCAATTGGGGACGCCCCGCCCGCAGATACGCGGCAATGGCCTGAAGAGCCGATTTGCCTACTGGAATCAATCGTTCCTTGCCTCCTTTGCCCCGACAGCGAATGACGCCCCGATTCGGCTCAAAGTCAGACCAGCACACGCGAAGCAATTCGGAAACCCTCATGCCGGTTGCATAGAGCAGCTCCAACAAAGCGCGGTCGCGCAACCCGAGCGGGGTGGCAAGGTTTGGCTGCGCCAGCAAGGCTTCCACGTCCCCGCAGCTCAGGTATTTCGGCAGAGTTTGCCCGATCCTCGGCGAATCGAGTTCCCGAGCCGGGTTCGAGCCAATGCGACCTACCTTGTTGAGGTAAGCGTAGAAATGACGCAGTGCTGCCAAATGCCGCGCCACCGACCGCCCGCTCAGGCCCCGCTCGTACAAGTGTTCGAAAAACTTTCGTAGGTCCTCACGGGTGGCCTTCGTGTCATCCCGCCTGAGTCGGTCCATATAGGCCAAGAACTCGCCGAGGTCGCGGCCATAGGCCGCAATGGTGTTGGGAGCCAGGCCTTTCTCCACCCGGACATAATCCAGAAATTCCAGAAGGTCGGCCGGCCACTTAGCAGGAGGTTGCGAAGCGTGGTGGGTCTCCACGCGAGCGCCCACTGAACTTTCTTTGGTGTCTTGGCGGGTGCCCAAGACGCCCTCGTAATGATGGGTTTGAGCCATCGTGCCTGCCTGAAACTTAAAGTTTCGACGTTCCAGACATGTGAGCGTCCGACACGACAAGCGATGCTTCCGCCGAGCGGGCGAGCGCCCCCACGAAACTGGTCTCAAGGATTCCGGGCTGCTCGGCCAATGCTTCCTGTCTGCCTTCCGACTGGACCGCATCGGCCGGACCGAAACGCGGCGTATCTTACCACAATCTTTTTGGGGCATACAAATTTCATCTTCCGGCGGTGACGTCAAGCTGCTTGTGTAAAAAGGCGGAGGGTACGGTTCCGCCATTCATGTTTTTCGTTGTAGCCATTGAAGATGGCATAGATGATTCGATCCACGCTTTCGAC
>JAKASC010000199.1 GCA_021828245.1 Acidobacteriota bacterium | reverse complement strand
CGCCGCCAATCCCTTGGGCCGGCTGACAAAAACCGGCGTAATCCAAGTTTTTCATCGGCAAGCGGGTTTGGGGCAGGAGCCGCTGTTGGACCTCCGCCGCCATCCGCAACTCCTGGTCCACATGGACGCCTTCCCGCACCCAATCCCGGCGGTGACGAAGTGCGGCGCGAATGCGGGCCAACAACTCCGAGGGCGCAAAAGGTTTGGTGATGTAATCATCGGCACCCAGATCGAGGCCGAGCACGCGGTCGCGCTCTTCGCCGCGCGCCGTCAGCATGATGATGGGAGTCTGCACCCCCAGCCGCCGCAACCCCTTGCAGACATCGAACCCATCGCGGCCGGGCAGCATGATGTCCAAGATGATGAGGTCAAAGCCCCCCTGGCTGGCCAGTTCAAAACCCCGCATGCCGTCCTCGGCGTTTTTCACCTGATAGCCGTGGCTAGCGAGCAGATCGGTGAGTGTCAGAACCAAGCCGGGTTCATCTTCGATCAGCAGGACTTCGGGTGAGGAGAACATGGAGAATTCTTAACTGGCGTTAACGGGCGCGCCGGGAGCGGTGGGCAAATGCAGGACGAATTTGGTTCCTTGCCCCTCGGCACTCTCGACGCTCACGCGGCCGCCGTGCGCCTCCAGGTGGCGCTTCAAGATGCTCAACCCTAATCCGGTCCCCGGAACCGACGAGGCGAGCACTTGTCGGCCGCGGTAAAAAGGCTCAAAAATGTGGGGCAAGTCCGCCGCGTCAATGCCGGGCCCGTGGTCCGCAATGGCGATTTGAACCTCCGGCCGATTGCCATTGGGAGCGGTTCGAGCCTCGATACCGATCCATTTGCCTTGGGAGGCATATTTCAAGGCATTGGCGAGCAAATTCTTGATGGCCCCCTCGAGGGATTCCGGCTCCGCCAGGACCGGAGGCAAATCGGCGCTGACTTGCTTCTCAACCACCCAACCTTGCTGCTTGAAAAGGGGAAGATATTCGGCCAAGGCATGGTCAATGGCCTCAGAGGCAGGCGTAGGAACCGCGGGACGTTTTTCACGGCCGGATTGAATGCCGGCGTAACTGAGCACCTGCTCCACCAGGTCGGCGAGTCGGCGCGCCTCCTTCTGCACCAGCGCGCCGTACTGCTCCACTTTGCTCGGCTCACGGACGATTCCACTCGCCAGATTGAAGCCCGCCGACTGGATGGAAGCGAGCGGCGTCCGCAGTTCGTGCGAAACACCGGCCACGAATTCCATCTCGCGGCGAGCCAGCTCGCGCGATCGTCGCGTGGTGACGACGAGCGACCCCATGCTCCAGGCCAGCAGGAAAAGCGCGCCAAAACCGAGGAGCAGATTGCGGCGACGCGAACGAGCCACCTGAGCCTCAATCGAGCCGGCGCGATTCCGTGCCACCAACACCCAGGCACCGCGCGAATGACGAAGAATCTCGAGTGGATGATTGAGTTCAAAGGGCGCGGGCCGACGAACCAAGCGCGCCATCAGCGTCGGGTGAGGCGCGCCGGGACCGTGCGCCACCCGCGTCAAAAGCCTGACAAAGCGCGGACCTAACATCTGGTTGGGCGTGAACAGCGCCAAAGCCGCGTCTGGCGATAGGCTCGCCCGTAACGTAAGGACTGGATCCGTGCGGTAGATGATACGCGGCGGGTTTCCCGCCACAACCGCCACGCGGTAATCGGATAGCCCGTTGCGGCCAAAGGTTCGCTCCACCAAGCTCGGAAGAAATTCGGTTTTCAAATAATGTGTGTCAACCTCAAGAAAGCACCAGCCGGTCAGCCGATCGGGTAGCATCAGAGGCCGTCCGGCGGCCGCGGCTCGATAGCGGACGTTTCCCCCCGGTCCCACCGAGCGAGCCAGAACTCGGCCGCCATTCAGGATGAGCACGTGATCCGATTTCGCGGCGATGGCGGAAGTGGAGCGCCGGCTCGGCAGTTCCGCCGATTCCATCAACGGGATGACCACCACGGGCCGCTGGCCATCCAGCGCAAACGGCGCGCCGCCGAAAATGAACGGCAGTAAAAAGTGATGAGGCCGTCGCAGCTCGCGGAGACGCTCCTTGAACGGCGAGAGAGAGGCGGGCCACGCTTGCGGCTGCCATTGCCCTGTTGAGGAGTTCAACCTTGCGAACTGTGGTTTGCCGTTAGGGCCGATCTCGGCCACGCTGAGCCTATCAATCAACCGAGCGTTGGCGTCGGTTGAGCGCCATTGCGAATAAAACGCGGCAAGATAGGCATTCAAACCTTGCGTCGTGTGGATGCGAGGCGCCGGGCGGAAAGTGGAGCGAATCTCGAACAGCGTCCCCACGAAATCACCGCGAAAACTGCGCATGGTGGCTCGCAAAAGGTGGCGTTGCTGCGCCCGGTCGGCCACACTGACACGATTGACCCAGCGATAAACCAGAAAGCCCGCAAGTCCCCAGCCCAGCGCAAAGATGCCGAGGATGAACACCGGTAGTCGCGGCTTAAGGGAGGAGAATGCCATTACTCCAGATTATATACCGGTTGCAACGGCTCCATGCGCTCCGGACACGCTATCGAAGCAGGTTTTACGCTTATTTTACATCCCGGCACGACAAGACGGGACACGTCGGGCCGCTGCCGGGACGTGCGCGAAGAAATCATCCGCATATTGCCTAAAAAGGAAACAGGCGCGGTTTCCCTAGCTGTTAAATTTACTTTGCCCGAGGCCTGTTTTGAGCAATAATAAACCGCCTTAAGGCAGGGTAGCCCGACAGCGCCTGGGAAGTCGAAATTTCAGTCGTGGCTACCGCCAGGTAGGATGTGATGGAACGTGCGCCTGACCCAGGAAGTGTGCTGGCCAAGGTGAGCCAGCAACTTTCTGTTCTCCAAAAACGCGATTGGGAGCTCTGGTTGATTGTCGTCGGCACCGGCATTCTGGTCCTGGCCGGTTTTTTGGCGATGGCGTTTCCCGCTGCCATCATGGAGCACGGTGTCCTCCACGTGCAGTTCGAGGTGTCGAGGGAGCTGTTCCTGGCGCTGATTGCTTTACTGGTGCTTTTTAATACCTACGTCATCAACCGGCGATTGGACTTGCGGCGCACCCGTGAGTCTTTAATCTCTAGCGTGATTCAAAGCGAACTGCTGCGCCTGCAGTCGTTCACAGACCCGCTCACCGAAGTTTACAATCGCCGGTCGCTCGACGACATGGCGTCCAAGTACATCAGCCGCGCGCGGCGGTCGGGGAAACCCCTCTCCTTTATGCTCATTGACGTGGATAACTTCAAAGAAGCCAATACGCGCTTTGGCCATTTGACCGGTGATTTTCTGCTTGCTGAAATTGCCTCTTTGCTGAAGTCTTCGGTACGGGGCTCGGATGCGGTCGTCCGCTACGGAGGCGACGAGTTCGCCCTCATCTTGGCGGACGCGCCGCTAGCCGGAGCGGAGGTGGTGGTCAATCGCATCATGCGGCTGGTGGAGGAATGGAATCGCGCCGGACAACTTCCCGGCTACGACATGGGCTTGAGCATTGGGCTCGCCGAATGGGCCGAGGGAAAGTCGCTCGACGACATCCTGAACGAGGCGGACAATAAGATGTATGTCGTCAAGGACGAGCACAAGAAGGTGGCGCGCCCTGCCGATCTTCCTCGCCCCAACGTGGAATGACCCGACGCAAAGGCCGCGAGGTTCGGGGCAGTCTCGCAGCCGCCAAGCAAGCTCTCTCCGCCAACCTCAGAAACTGAACCGAACCATCAGGTTGATACTTCGATTGGCTCCTTGCCCGGCGGCAAAGAAGCCGCCCGCCAGCGAATTCGATTTTCCGAACAGCGGGGAGGTGATGGTGCCAACCGGCGTTCCCAAATTGACAATGTTGAAGACGTTGTGAGCCATGATAGCAAACGTGAGCTGATAACGACGGTTCGCGCCGGCACCCGGGCGGAAGAAGCCGCCGGGGCCACCCCCACCGCTCAACCCGCGCCCTCCCAGCCCGCCACGGCGGGGACCCTGCCAACCGGGCCCACCGTTTTCACCCGCCTCCTTTCCAAAACCAAACGTTCGGCTGAGCCGTAGATTCACGGAGAAGTTGGACGGGCCGACGAGGTAATTGATCGGCACAATGGTCTCTCCCGGCTTGGGCTGAGTGTCAAAGACGCCAAAGGGCGTGGTGACAATCGTCGGACCCGTTGCGCCCGGCGGCGCAAACGCCGGCCGCGCGTTGAAAATCGAGGAGCCGAATAAATCCTCGCCCAGGGTAATGTTGTAGGGATGGCCAGAATTGAAATTGAGGAAGGGGCTCAGTTGAAATCCCAGCGGGGCCGCAAACGTGCCGCCTACCAGCCCTTGGTTGCGCACCACGAAGCCGGCCGGCCCATAATCCTCTGCAATGTCGTATTGGTTCATGGGAAAGGTGCCTAAAGGATCGCTGTTGGCATAACTCAGCGTGTAGAAACCGAACATCGTCAGGCCCAAGCCCTCGCGCACGCTGAAGTTGGCGATGATCTGGT
>JAKASC010000198.1 GCA_021828245.1 Acidobacteriota bacterium | reverse complement strand
GCCGACCGATGGGAGCGTCGGTTCAAAAGCTGATGCGGCCGCTCAACTGAATCTCACGGCCCGGCCCTTGCGCCATGGTGATGGTTCCAAACTGCGGCGTATTGACGTAGTTGTTGGGCTCGCCCCAGTTGCTATGGTTCAAAGCATTAAAAGCTTCGGCGCGGAGAATGAGGCGAACCCGCTCGGTGAGGGCAAATTCGCGCTGCACGGCTTGGTCCAGATCTACAAATCCCGGTCCAAACACGGTGTTGACCCCAGCATTGCCGAAGGTGTAAGGGTGGGGAGCCGCAAACGCCGCAGGATTGAACCACATCGCCGTCGTGCGGGTTCCAGCCGGAAACAGTGGGGCGCCGGTGACGTTGGCGCGGATAGGGTTTTGACCCAGCAAGGTTCCGGCGTTCGCCGTATCGCCGAACACCGAAATGGTGAATGGCATCCCGCTTTCGGCGGAGAAAATGCTTCCCAAGGTCCACCCGGAGGTCAGATGATAGAGCCAGGATGATTGCCTCCATCCGGGGATCCGATAGACCACACTGGCGACGAAGCGTTGGGGAACATCCATGCCATTGAGCCCCTTCTCGGCTCGGAGATCGGAATTATTCTGCGGAATGGCAGGTTGCATCATGGCGGAGCGGAAGTCAGGGGCGTCGGTGAGGCTTTTCGACCAAGTGTAATTGGTCAAAAACGTGATGCCGTTCTGGAACTCTCTGCGAACATCAATCCAGCCTGCGTCGTACCAACTGTTGGCGGTATTTTCCAGGTAGTTGATGGCGGAAACGGGGAAGGTAGTGCTTTCGATGGCGAAGTTCTCGGGATTGTCGCCCGCAAAGGAAGTGCCGGCGAGGAAGGTAATCGTCTTGTACGGGCGACGCGGCTGGATCGGCCCAGGTCCCGGTGGAGCATTGTTGATAAGGTGAGCACGCTGTAAGTGGAAACCCCGCGATCCCTGGTAACCAACCTCCAGCACGACTTTGCCAGGCAGTGCTTTCTGGACGGTAAAGCTCCATTGGTTGATGTACTGAGGCGGCGAATGGGGGTCGAGAGCCGCGAAGCTGACCACCGTCTTTCCCATCACGGGCGCGCCGAAGTTGAACCCCAAAAGGCTGGGTATATAGTTGTCGCTTTGCTGGGTTTCGGGAAACACGTAAGGCAGATTGTGCCGTTGATTGCACCACGTGTTCATGTCCACCGGAGTGTAGAACACGCCGAAGCCGCCGCGCAGCACCAGGCCGAGGCTGCGAATTTGGTGCGCAAAGCCGAAGCGCGGAGCGAAGTTCAGATCGTTGGGGTACCACAGGCCTCGCGGCATCCCGGCTTGGCCGCCCACGAAGGCGTAGAGCTTGCCGTTGCGGAAGAGGAGGTTGGCTCCCGGCTCTTCTGTATCTGATAAAGCGCTCATATACTCGTAACGCAGTCCCAAATCCAGCGTGGTGGCGTCCGTCACCCGCCAGTCATCTTCAATAAACGCATTGCCGTACCACTGCCGGAGATTCATGGAAGGAACGCCTGCCTGGCGCTGCTTGACGACGGGCAGACCCAGCAGAAAGCTGGCCAAGCCGGACCCCGTGCCGTCGTTGCTGGCAGTTCGGGTCGTGAAGCCAGGAGTGAACTGATAAAAGCCGCGCGTCTCAAAAAAGCCCCACATGGGCCAGAAAAACGGCAGGACGCCACCGCCCATCGTCAAGGAGTGATGGCCCACTTGCCAGCTCCACGTATCTTCCACCTGGAGGAAGGTATCCCAGTCTTGGACGGGCGTGGCAACGTAGGAGTCGCCCACAGGACTGTAGCCTTGAATGTTGAAATACGGCATGCCCCATGCACCCTTGCCTCCCCACGACAAACCTTGAATTCCAAGCTGCGTGACGTAATCGTGCGTGAAATTATTTTGAGAATACTCATGCATGGAAAGGCGCGAGAGACCGAACGAGAGGTTGTTAATCATCGTGGGAGAAAAAATGTGCGTATAAGAAACCGTAAGGTTTTGAGCGAGATTGTCGTCAAACAGTCCAAAGCCGGGTAGATTCACTGGCGTAAATCCGCTTTCGTGCTCCAAGGAGTAGCGGGTGAAAAAACTATCACCCTTTCCGAAATTGTGATCCACGCGAAAAGTGGCCTGATTCCACGGCTGAGTAGCGGTTCGTACGTCCAGGTAGTTGTTGGAGTCCGTGCCCCCGGACATTGGGCCCATCCCCATTCCTCCCATCGCCGAAGATGAAGAAAGATTAGGCAAGGGAACGTGCTGAAGCACCTGCAAAGCCACCGGGCTCATCATGGAGGGCGGAATGATGTTGTTTGAGAAAGCCGCGCGAATCAACTGCGGATTGCTGGGGCTGACCGGCAAGTTGGGGTTGAAATTGGGGTTTGACGTCGCGCTGAAGGGGTTGTAAATGCTTTGCCCGCTTTGGCTAAAATTTCCCTCGCGTTCGGCCGCGGTCGGCACAGTTTCAATCTGATAAACCTGATTGCTGAAGCGAAACCCCTCATAATTAACAAAAAAGAACGTCTTGTTCTTCTGGATGGGGCCGCCGAGCGAAGCGCCAAACTGGTTCTGCACCAAATGGGGAACGCTGTTGGCGTTCCAGACGCGGGCATCGAGCGCGGTATTCCGCAGATACTCATAGACTGTGCCGTGCAGTTGGTTGGTGCCGGAGCGGGTGATCATGTTGACCTGCGCGCCGCCGCCCCCTCCGAACTCGGCCGAGTAGCTCCCCGTCTGAACCTTGAATTCCCGGATAGCGTCGGGCGAAGGGCTTAGGGACAAGGTCCAGAAGGTCGGATCAGAATCCGTGGTCCCGTCGAGCAGGTAGTAGTTCGCATTAGCTCGATCGCCCGCTGCCGTAAATTCCGTTCCCTGCCCGGGGCGCCAGTAAAGCTGATTTTGATTTCCGTCTTGAACCCCCATGTCCATGTTGGGAACAGCAGTGGGCGCAAGGATTGCCAGATCCAGAATGTGACGGCCGTCCAAAGGAAGCTGCTCCGTCAAGGTCGGGTCAATCACTTCGCCCAACGTCGCATCCGAGGTCCGCAGCGAAGGCAATTTTCCTTCGACGACAATTTGTTGGGTCGTATTGCCCACGACCAAGCTAATGTCCAATCGTAGGACTTGGTTGACCGCCAGAACCAGCGGGCGAACTTCGGTTTGGAACCCCGTTGCGGTTACTTTGAGCCGGTAATTTCCGGGAATGACCGCTGCAAACTCATAATAGCCGTCGGCATTGGTCGTTGTTAGGCGCGCTAATCCGGTGTCGGTTGACCTCAATTGGAGTCTGGCACCGGGCACGGCTGCTCCTTGGGCATCCAGCACCTCGCCGCTCAACGTCGCCATGTTGGCCTGCGCCCGCCCTGAAAGAGGCAAGAAGAATACCCCCAGCACAGCAACCCATCCCAGCCGTTTACCAATGATTTTCATATGCCACCATCTCCTTCAGAGCAATCTCTGCGTAGGGGACCTAGCCGACAGCCTTGCGCCTCGCGTGGCGCTCGTGCTGTTTGGCCCGCACGCGCTCAGCCAAAGAGCTCGTCCTTCCCGATGCCTGTAAGTAACGTGCTACCCTGTGGGACCCGACGCGAAATTCAAAGAAAGCGGCCTAAGTCTAAGAATGTGACGGGAATCACGCAATACAAGGCACGCGGGGGGACGGCAGTTTTATGTGACTAATTTCCAGGCAAAAATGTATTAGCCAGGCTTCCGCGACCGGCCATTGAGACAGTACGGGGGCTGCGCAGGAGCCCGGCAGCTTTGCTGGCCCAGGCTCCATCCTCACAAAGCAAAAACCTCTTGAAAATTCTCGCTTGAAGGAGTAAGAAGATAAGTGAGGAAGGTGGTATGACTCCACCGGGCTCAGAATCTAAATCGGGTTAACCGAAACACCGCTCTTGCGGTGTGTGCCGTTGGCGGCGCTCCGCGGGCGTTGCCACGGCAGGTAAACAAATGTGTGAATGGGGAGCGAGCAAGTGCTCCCCATTTTTGTTTTTTGGGAAAGCCCTTCTGCCGCGACCTCAGTTTCCCTAACCCCCGGCAATCGCCGCGATGATGAGCAGCGGTTCCGCGCCGCTTGCCACGGCATCAGGCAGCGGAGCGTCGGGCGATTCGTGAGAGATGTCTTCCGCGCAAGCAAAGAACCGAATAAATGCCCGGCGCTGGCCCGTTGCGTGGTCGCGCATCGTTCCGCAGAGGAGGGGATAACGGTTTTCGAGCGTATCTAGCACCGAGCACAGCGTCACGGGACCCGACACGTCAAGCTCTACTTCGCCGTCAATCTTGGCCAGCGTCCGGAGATGTTGAGGAAGCACGACGCGAATCATGGCAGCGCCTGCGCCTCCACCGAAAGCACTTTGGGCAGATCGCGCACGATAGGGGCCCAGGTGTCGCCGGCGTCGGAGGAGGCGTACACCTGCCCGCCGGTGGTGCCGAAATACACGCCGCACGGCTCGAGAGAATCCACGGACATGGCGTCGCGCAGCACGTTGACGTAACAATGAGATTGCGGCAAACCTTGGGT
>JAKASC010000197.1 GCA_021828245.1 Acidobacteriota bacterium | reverse complement strand
GCAGCGATAGCAATAAGGCCCGGGCGCGTGGACGACGTTTTGCGGAACCAGACCGGCCTTGCGCCAATTGAACATGCCGGTCATGGATTTGGTGAGCTGCGTGTGGCCGCTGTAACCGTGGCGCAGCGCGATCACCTCCGAGTTGCCCGTGAACATGCGGGCGGTCATCACCGCGACCTCGTTCGCTTCCGAGCCGCTATTGGTGAAGTAGCACTTCTTCAAGCGGCCGGGGGCGATCGAGGCCACTTTCTCCGCCAGCGCCACGACCGCTTCGGTCAAATGCGCGGTCGAAGTGTGCGAAACTTTGTCCACCTGCGCCTTGATTTTCGAGGCGACTTTTTCATTGGCGTGGCCGACGCTCACGGTTACGATGCCGCCAAAAAAGTCGAGATACTGGCGGCCTTCGATATCGCAAACGTACTGGCCCTTCGCGTGATCCACGACGAGCGGCTCTTTGTAATAGGTGGCGGCACAGTCGAAAATAAATTCCCTCTTTTTACGGATAATTTCTTCTTTGGTCATCGGATCGCCTCAGTGGGCTTTCGGAAAAACAAGTTTACCCTGGGAAGGGCGTTCGGGAAACGCGACCTTCGCCTCACAGGCGCCATCGGGGGGAATTGGCGCCGCAAGCTATTGCGAACTGTTCGTGGCCGCGACTTGCTGCGCGGCTTCCTTGCGAACGTCAATAGCTTTCTGTTGCCAGTTATCCGCGATCTTAAAGTCTGCCAGCCGCTCGGCGTTCGTGGGCTCGAGGTCGGCTTTCTGGCGATACATGAGATTGAGATAAGCCATGGTATCGAAATCGTTGGGTTTGAGCTGGAGCGATTTCTGCAAGGCTTGCAACCCTTCGTCCACCAATTTGCCGTTCTCGTCCACGAGCTGTTGACGCGCCTTCGGAGGAAGAGGGGGATAATTTCCGTCGCGCCCCGGCACGTTGAGCTTCAAGGTTTTCCGCAATTCCATATCCTTGACGTTGCACTGGAGCCAATCAATCACGCCAATCCAATAGTAGGGCTGAGGGTCGTTAGGCTGAATATTAAGCCGCTCTCTTTGGTACTTCTTGGCTCGCTCAAAGTCTTTCATGTTGTAATAGATTTGGGCGATGCTCGCCAGGGCGGTGGGGTTTTTGGGGTCCATCTGCAGGACCGACTTAAATGCCGCGATCGCCTCATGAGCCATTTTGTCGTTGTCGGGCGTATCGGCACCCGGGATGTATTCCTGCGCGTAAGCCGTCGCCAGATACAGTCGGGCGTTCAAAAGACCCGGGTCCAAGCTTACCGCCTGCTTAAAATCCTCGATGGCAACTTCATACTGCGCATTCCGATAAGCCAAGACGCCCTTGTTCAGCAGGTCCCGAGCCTTGAGGCTATTGACAATGCCGGTGCACCCACTAGAGAGCGTGACTGCCAGCACCACCCCGCTCAGCAGGGCGAGCTTCTGAAATCTCATCGAAGTTCCTCCGTGACGTATGCAGCGGGGTTAGTGGCCCATCTCGAGGTTATGCGTAATCAGACCGATTTTATCAATCCCGGCGCCCTTGGCAATATCAATGAGCTGGGCGACGTCCCCAAAATCAAGCGAGGGGTCTCCTTTGATAAAGATAACCCGGTCGTTGCGTGTCTTAAAGATGTCTTCCAGGCGCTGTCCCAAACTGCGAATATCGACTGGCTGCTGATTGATGGTCACCTGACGATTCGCATCCATGGAAACCACGACCGTCCTTGCCAGGACCGCCGGGTCGGGCTTGGCGTTGGGATTGGGTTGCGGCGCCAACGCATCCAATCCATGGGGTGTCAGGGGCGTAATCACCATAAAGATGATGAGCAAAACCAGCAGTACATCAATCAAGGGTGTCACGTTAAGGTTCACCATCGTGCCCCCCTTGCTTCCTCCAACTGTCATTGCCATATGGGTACCCTCCTTAGTTCTCTTCCGCGCTTGCCGCGCCCCGAGCTCCGCTCAGGGTGAAACCGGGATGGCCGCGGCAATCGGTCGGCGCTGTTGGACCTGCTCGGTGAGCAGCCCTAACTGCTCAACACCAGCAGCACGGACGGCATCCACCACCGAGGTTACTTCGCCGTACTTGGCGCGAGCATCGCTCTTAATATACACGATCTTGTTAATCTGGTTTGCCAGGCGATTTTTAACCTTCGTGGTGAGCTGGCTCATCCGTACGGGGCTGGTGCCGAGAAATAACTTTCCATCACGTGTGATGGCAATGACGACCGAGTTGGTTTTCTCTTCTCCCGGCATCGGGCGGCCGTTTTGCGCCTGGGCCAGCTTCACCGATACCCCGTGCTGAAGCAAGGGGGTAATGACCATGAAAATAATCAAGAGCACCAACATCACGTCCACCATCGGCGTTACGTTGATGTCCGCCACTGCCTCCGGGGCTTTGAGTTTGTACGCCATTACTTCTTACCCCCTCCCGCGCGCTTAATGAAGTAATCCACCAGTTCGGAAGAGGAATTATCCATCTCCACGTCAAAAGCCTCGACCTTGCTGGTAAAGTAGTTATAGACCCACACCGCGGGGATGGCGACAAAGAGCCCGACAGCGGTGGTCACCAGAGCCTCGGAAATGCCACCGGCCACGGCGCCAATCCCTGTCGTGTGCTGCGCCGAGATGCCCTGGAAGGCGTGAATAATTCCCAGCACGGTTCCGAAAAGTCCCACAAACGGAGCCGTGGACCCGATGGTCGCCAAGCTGGAGACCCCGCGTTTTAACTCTGCGTGAACGATCGCCGAGGCCCGTTCAAGCGCTCGTCGTGAGGCCTCAATGGTTTCTCCGGGAATTTCCGCTGACACTTGGTGGGCTTGGAACTCCTGCAAGCCGGCCGTCACGACCTTGGCCAGGTGACTCCGTTTGTTTTGCTCCGCGATCGAAATGGCTTCATCAATCTTGCCATCTTTCAGCGCGTTGGCCACGGCGGGAGCAAACATGCGCGATTGCTTCCTGGCCGCCTGATAAGCGATCCAGCGGTCAATCATCACACCGATGGACCAAGCCGACATAAAGAAAAGCACGATGACCACGGCGCGAGCCGGCCAGCCCATCAGCCGCCACATGCCGAGAGGGTCAAAGCTTGTCGGGGGTGCTGCCTGAAACAGCATGCTCACTACGATCGAAGTTGCGGATGCCATAATCCTTTATTTCCTCCTCAAAGATTTTGCCGAAGCGGACTGGTTTAGTCCTCCAGAGTGAAGTTCACATCAATTTCCGTTTCAACTTCCACAGGTTGGCCATTCAACAAGGTCGGCTGATAGCGCCATTGGCGAACCGCCGCCAGCGCCGCCGGCACCAGCAGCGGGTGGCCAGAGAGCACGGTTAGATCCTTAATTGTTCCGTCCTTGGCGATGATAGCTTGCAGCCTCACCGTGCCCTGAATACGGGCCATCTTCGCCAGCGGCGGATATTGGGGCGTGGGTCCGTAAATCAGCTTCGCGGCCTCGACCTGCCCGCCCACGCGGATTCGGGAAGGCACTACCGCCTTGGGCGGCGGCGGAGGCGGGGGCGCAGGGCCCAACCCACCGAGAACTCCGCCAATCACACCGCCAGCTGAGCCTCCCGGCACCCCGCCCGGCACGCCGCCTTCCACCCCGACGGCCCCCTGGGGTCGCGGCTGATCTTTGATGATCTGGATGGTCTTGGGAATAACGGTCGGCGCTTTCAACAGTTGCTGGAGAGAAACTTGATGCACCACAATCTTGGGCGGGGCTGCCGCCGGCGGAGGCGGAGGCGGCGGCGGGGGTGGAGGAGCAACCAGAAACGTCATGAGCTGGCCTTTGGGCAGCGCGTTGGTGTAAATCAAGGGGTAGAGAATCATTCCCCCGATCAGAATGATCTCAAAGATGTAGGCAATCGGCAGGGTGGCCCGTTTCCAATTCCCCGTTCGCTTGGCGGAATAGATGAGATAGAGGATAAACCCCACCAGATTCAACACCAAGACCACTGCAAACCAAAGCACGGTGCTAAACCCGAGATGCCGCGTGTCCGCAAAGACGTAACATAGGATCAACGCATAAAAGAACAGCGGCAACCCGCCAAACAGAACCGCTTGCGTTAGAAGAATTTTTGCGTTCGCGGCCGGCCCAAGAATCAGCGGCGCGCCGAAATACCACAGGGCCACGCCCACCAACCCGACGACCACCGAGATCACCCAGTGCAGGGTTTTCAGTACTGGCGCGCGGGCAGGTGACGAATCGAGTAACGTCTCGTCAAACATGCCAGTAACCCTCCTTTGACCTCCCCGTCGGCCGGATGATGCGGCCAGCGAGGTTTCATCGCCGCGTTGCGGCGGCTTCTCGCTCGACGACTCGGGCTTTCTCCCTCACCACTCCGCTGCGTCCCGCCCGTTGCTGCCAGTAAAGCAGGACCGGGCTGGCAATGGCAATGGAAGAATAGGTGCCGATAATAACACCAACCACCAGCGCAAAAGCAAATCCGTGGATTACCTGACCCCCAAACAAGAAAAGGGACAACACGGCCAAGAAAGTCAATCCCGAGGTTAAA
>JAKASC010000196.1 GCA_021828245.1 Acidobacteriota bacterium | reverse complement strand
AGAAGCCGGAGTCGAAGACCCCCACCACGCGGAAGTGCCGGAACTTGGGAACGGTTCCGAACGGCGTCAGCGCGCCTTGCGGGCTGGTGACCAAAACGGTGTCGCCCACAAAAACCCCCAACGATTGCGCGAGGTCCTTACCCAGGATAATGGGATCGGCGCTGGGAAAGGTTTGAGAAAGTCCCTGCAACGATCCTTCGGTAAGATGCCGCAGGAGCGAGCCAACCTGCACTTCGCGTTGCGGTTCGATTCCTTTGAGCACCGCACCCTGGGCGCGTTGACGGCTGGAAATGAGAACTTCCTCATAAATAGCGGGCGCGGCCGCCACCACGTGCGGCAATTTGGAGAGGCGTGCCGTCAGCCGATTGTAGTGCCGAATGCCGTCGTTTTTGACGCGAATCAAATTCACGTCCGTGACCGCGCCCAGCAGCTTCCGTTCCAGCTCCGATTTGAAGCCGTTGTTCACCGAAAGTGCCACCACCAGCGCGCAAACCCCCGCTGCCACGCCCAGCACGGAAATCACGGTGATGACCGAGATGGCCGCCTGCCGACGTTTTGCCTTCAAATACCGCAGCGCCACAAAAAGTTCGAAACCCATCTTCGCCACCATTATCAATGACGGAAAGGCTTGCGGCCAAGCGAATTCCGACCCTTACAAGCGAGCGGAAGGGAACCAGGCGCCCCTGGGGTCTTGATATTCGCCGATGGACATGAGCAGCATGGGCTTGCCGAGTCGAAGACCCTGTTGGATACACCAGCGCGCCAGCTCGGATTGACGTAGGGGAAGAAGAAAGGAAAGGGGAGCATTGAGGGCGCTGGCCGCTCCCGAAAGCAGGGATTGCAAATCTTGATCGGTTTCGGCCACGGCATGCCCTGCCTGCCACAGGGTCAGCGAGGTCGCGTAGGCCGTCAATCGCCCAAGGCGATGGCTCACCCACCCTGCGGAACGGCTCAGGGCGTCGGAAAGCTCATTCGAGCGATCGAAGCCGTGAACTCGCTCGGCGAGCCGGGCGCAATCGTCGAGATCGTCCATCGTCATGGGCCGAAACGTCGGCTCTGGAGAGGTTGCCGTTTTAGGCCGACCCGTGACCAGCGCCAGCGGTTCTTTCACTTCAAACCCGAGCGAAGCGTAGAGCGCCACGGCTTGACCGTTAAACGCATCGGTGACCAGCCGCGCCCCCGGAGCCGTGCCGGCCCGGTCAAGAAGATGTTCCATCAAACGTCGTCCGATGCCTTGCCCCTGCGCCTGCGGATCTACCGTGACGGGGCCGATGCCGCGAACTATCGCGCGCTCATCTAAAAATGCGGCGCCGACGATTTGCCCTCCAGCCTCGGCCACCACGCCATACACCTCCGGGTGGTCGAGTTGCGCCGCCGCCACGCGAATGGCCGTCGCTAGCTCGGCATAACCCGAAGCAAAGCCATGCTGCTCGTTAATCCGGCGGAAAGCCTCGAAGATAATCCGCCCGCAGGCCGGAGCATCGCTGCTGATAGCGGCGCGCAATTGGATGTCCATCGCTTAACCCATCTTGCCAGTCCGGCCAAACGGCGCGCTACATCCCGCGTCTTCGCGGGCGGCGTGGGTCGAAGCCGAACTTAGCGCTTCTCCGGTCGCAGTAACGGGAACAGAATGACGTCGCGGATGGAGCGGGAATCCGTCAGCAGCATCGTCAAGCGGTCCATGCCGATCCCTTCGCCGGCGGCCGGCGGCATGCCAAAGCTGAGGGCGCGGATATAATCCTCGTCAATCGTGTGAGCGGACAAATCACCCCGCTCCCGGAGGAGTTGCTGGTATTCAAAGCGGTCGCGCTGTTCGGCCGGGTCGTTCAGTTCGCTGAAGGCGTTGGCGATTTCCATGCCCCCAGCGTACAGCTCAAAGCGTTCCACAAAGTTCGGGTCGTCCGGCTTTTGCTTGGCGAGCGGCGAAACCTCCAGGGGAAAATCTAAAATAAACGTCGGAGCGACCAGGTGGTCCTCGGCCACCATCTCGAAAACGGCCTGCAGCAGGGCGCCCGGCGTGGCCGCCTTTAACAAGGCCGGCGTGATAGGCCCACGGCCTTTGCTGACCGCCCATTGGTTGAGCGCAGCAACGTGTTGCTTCAGCGTCTGGAGGTCGGAAAGTTGCGGGTCCGCCGGTTTCTCCACGCCCTCGGGCCAAAAGCGGATGACGGCTTCTTTCATCGTGAGTCGCTCGAAGCGAGCCAACGAAATTCGATGCCCGTTGTATTCAAACTCTAAAGATCCGAGCACCGTCCGAGCCACATGTTGCAGCAGTTGCTCGGTCAGCGCCATCAAGTCTTGATAGTCGCTGTAGGCTTGGTAGAACTCTAGCATCGTAAATTCGGGATTGTGCTGAGTGGAGATGCCCTCGTTGCGGAAGTTGCGATTGATTTCGTAAACGCGGTCCACTCCGCCGACCAAAAGACGCTTCAAATAAAGTTCGGGCGCAATGCGCAGAAACAGATCCATATCGAGCGCGTTGTGATGGGTGACGAACGGGCGAGCGAGCGCGCCCCCGGCAAGGGGCTGCATCATGGGTGTTTCCACTTCCAAATAGCCTTGGGCGTCAAGAAAACCGCGGATGGCGCGAATAATTTGCGCGCGAAGCTCAAAAATCTCGCGCACGCGTGGATTCACCATCAAATCCACGTAGCGCTGACGATAGCGAATCTCGACGTCGGTCAGACCGTGCCATTTTTCGGGCAAGGGCAACAGGGCTTTGGCCAAGAAATAGAGCCGCTCGGCATGGACGGTCAGCTCCCCGGTGCGGGTGCGGAACAGATAACCCTCGACTCCGAGCACGTCGCCCAAATCGAGCAGACCATAGAGCGCGAAGTCTTTTTCTCCCACCGCATCCTGGCGGACGTAAAATTGCAGTCGCGCCCCACCGCCCATCAAATGCCCAAAACCGGCCTTTCCGTGAGGGCGCAGAGCCATGACCCGGCCTGCCACGCGGACGTGAAGCCGCGAGGCATTCAGCTCTTCCGTGGTTCGGCTCGAATAGTCGGCTAAAATTTGAGGAATCGTGTGGGTGAAATCAAACTTGCGTGGATAAGGCTCATAGCCAAGGGCTACAAGGGCCCGCAATTTCTTCTGGCGCTGAGCGGCCAGCGCCTCACCCTCCGTGCTGTCGAGGGACAAGAGAATCCACCTCGTTCAGGTTTCTTTCCATGGTGCGGCTAAAAACTGGCATTATAGAGAGCGCGCTCGATGAGTGTCAAGGAAAGCGGCTCTCCTGCGCGAAAAGGTGACGGAGAGGTCAGCGATGGGAAAGGGAAGATTTCTCAATCAAAAACTCGGCAAGCGGATGAGCCGGCAAGCAAGGCTTGCCAAGGCTCGATTGGCTGGCTTTCGCTCGAAGGGGACCGCGACGCCACGGCTTCCCAAAAAGGGGCCTTCGCGCGAGGCCGGTCCGGGGCCGTCGTAGTCATCCCCAGCACGCCTATTTTTTCTGCGTTCAATCGCCGGTCGGCCAGATGGACGCAGACCCGACGAAGGTGCCCGCGCCCAAGAACCAGCCGCGCGTGGACGCCCAGGAGCACTCTGACCGAATAGGAGAAAAAATTACTGAGGCGAGCAAATTTCCTTGACTCTTTCTTCGTGATCAGTTTAATTTTTGGATAGGCGCTGTGGCTGATGGGACCCATCGCGCGGCGCCAACGTTGTGGGACCCTCGGTAGGCGAGGCTCCCGCGCAACACAGAGGCCACTGCCCCTCGGCGTCGAGAGATGCACGAGGCCGGTAAAACAGGAATATCCGAGTCAAGGGTTTTCCTAATGTGGCTGGGATTGGGGATGATCCCTGACGGAGCGCGGTGCTGAAGCTTGGACGAGTGGGGGCTGGCAGGGCGAAAAGGAATTTGACGGCCAGCTCGCATGTGGTTCTCTTCAGAGTACCCTTCCTCGGCTTCATCACCGCACAGGTTAGGTTGTATGCGCGAAAGCGAAGACGGTGGCCAACCACCGAGTCGGTACGGACACTCGACTCGGATGGGGCGGCGGTGAAGCAGGAAACCTTCCTTCCAGCTCGCCTTCCGCTTCCTCCGAGACGATAAACCGGGAAGCTGGAAGGATTGAGCTTTCCCCCCGGGTCGCCTCTTTGGAGACCCAAGGGGCGAACTTCCTTCCTTAAATTCCCAAGTATCGGCGGACCGAACCCCGCAGAAAGAAAAAGCGGGGCGGTGCAAGGGGAGTGGTGTCTCGGCACGCGGTCGCAAAAGGCGAAAGTTATGCTGAAACCGGATAACAAGCTGGCGCCTCAAGAGGTTACGCAGGCCGGACGGCCGGCCAAAGGCATTGTGGTGCGATCCTCGTGGGCTCGCCACTTGCTGACCTTCCTCATGGTGATGGGGCCTGGGCTCATCGTCATGGAAGCGGATAATGATGCCGGAGCCGTCTCCACTTACGTGCAGGCGGGGGCGCAATATGGCACGCATCTGCTCTGGCTTCTGCTCTTTCTGCTGCCCTGCACCTACTTTGTGCAGGAGATGGTCGTGCGGCTGGGCATTGCGACGGGCAAAGGGC
>JAKASC010000195.1 GCA_021828245.1 Acidobacteriota bacterium | reverse complement strand
TGCCTCGGCGTAAAGCCGCAGGACGTTTTCTGTTCCCGAGGCGCGAATCAAGAGCCAAGCCGAGTTGGCGAAGCGCAGCTTGACGCCGTCCAAGTCCTCGATGGCCTTCACGTCGAGGCCGGCGATTTTCTTCAGTTTGCGGCGCGCAGCGCTTCGGACAATGCGCTGGGCCGTGGCCTTCTCGATCTCGAGGTCCACGCGCCCGTAATGATGCGGCCCGAGTTCTTCGTGGAGTTCCGCGACGAGTTCTCCGAGGGTCTTGTTACGTTCGGCCATGACCTCCGCCAAAAACAGGGAATTGAGAATGCCGTCCCGCTCCGGCAGATGGCCCTCGACGGCGATGCCTCCGCTTTCTTCGCCGCCGATCAATATGTTTCGCTCCAGCATCAACTGGCAGATAAATTTGAAGCCAATCGGCGTCTCGTGGAGGGGCAGGCCGAACTTCTGGCAAAGTTTGCGGACCATCTCCGTGGTGGAGAAGGTTTTGACGACTTCTCCGGTTCGTTTTCGCTGGCCCGCCCAATGCTTTAGCAGGATGGAAAAGATTTGATGGCTGTCAACAAAAGCGCCGCTTGAATCCATAGCCCCCACGCGGTCGCCATCGCCGTCGGTGGCAAAGCCCGCGCTAAATCGGCCTTCCATCACGGCGCGGCGCAAATCGGCGACGTGCGGCTCAATCGGCTCCGGGTTGAGGCCGGGGAATAAAGGATTCTGTTCGCCGTGAATTTCCAGGCAAGCGATGCCACGCTCCTCAAACAAGCTGCGGAGGCAGCCGCGCGCCGCGCCGTACATGGGGTCCACAACGAACCTTGGACCCGTCGAGCGGATACGGTCAAGCGAAACCAGCTTCTTGAGCCGCTCGAGATAGGGGCCGATAAGATCCTGTTCACTGATGGGGGCGACGCGGTGTCGAGAGCGCGCGGGCCGGCGTCGAAGCCGCGCCAAATGAATCTCAATGCGCCGCATGATGGCCGGCGACGCCGAACCGCCATAGGGCGCTTTGAATTTGACGCCGTTCCACCGGTAAGGATTGTGGCTGGCGGTGATGATGATGCCGCCGGCGGCTTGCCGCTCGACCACGGCATAACTGATGGCCGGGGTGGGCGTAGCGCGGTTGGCCAGCGTTACTGGAATGCCTGCGGCCGCTACGGTTTCCGCCGCCAGCCGGGCGCACTCGAGGGAGAGAAATCGGGTATCAAAACCTACCACCAGGCCGCGCTCCGGCTGACCTTCCTGGCGAACATACTCGGCCATGGCAGCGACCACCTGTCGCACGTTTGAGAAGTTGAAGTCATCCCCAATAACTCCTCGCCAGCCGTCGGTGCCGAATTGGATTTTCGTTGTCATGCGTGCCAGCTTAAGATGGAGGGTCAAAGCAGCTTGTGCCAACCGCGACGCTCAAGCTGCTGAACCGCGCGGCCCACGTTTTGACATTCCGCCCTAGTTGTCACCAGCAGCGCGTCGGGAGTTTCGACAATTACCAAGTCGTGCACGTCGACTGCGGCGATAAATTTTCCCGATGAGACCATCATGTTGCCGGTAGCATCGAGCGCCAGGCTCTGGGCAGGCCGGGCGTTGGCGCGCGCATCCTTTCGAGTCAAATCATAAACCACCGCCCAGCTCCCCACGTCGTTCCATCCTATGTCAGCGGCGACGGCGAAGACTTGAGGAATTTTTTCCATCAGCGCGTAGTCTATGGAGATTTTTTTGAGGTGAGGGAACTCCTGCGCGAGCGCTCGGCGGTTGTGAATTCCGCCGGCCGAAGCGATGCGCTCGAGCCCCCGCGCCATGGCAGGCTCGAAGCGTTGAAGATGGTGAAGCAGGGTCGAAGCCCGCCAGACGAACATCCCCGCGTTCCACAGGGTGCGCCCGGAAGCAACGTACCTTCGGGCCGCGGACGAGGAGGGCTTCTCGGTGAATTTCTCCACGGAAAAAATTTTCGGCTCACCGGAGACCACGAGTTTTCCCAAGCGGATGTAGCCGTAGCCGGTCTCGGGCCGAGTTGGCCGGATGCCGAGTGTGACGGAGCGTCCTTCGACCGTCGCCCAGCGGCAGGCGGCGCGCACCGCTCTCTGAAAGGCTCCGCGTTTCTGAATCAGATGGTCCGAAGGCAGCACGACCATAAGGCCCTCGCGGTCGCGCCGAAAAATCTCATGGGCTGCCAGGCCGATGGCGGGAGCGGTGTTGCGAGGCGCGGGTTCGGCGATGATTTGTCGGCGAGGCACCTGGGAGAGCAAACGCTCGACGGCGCGGTGAATTCTGCGGCTGGTGAAAACGTAAATGCGCTCGGAGGGAATCAAGCCGTCAAGCCGTTGAACAGTTTGCTCGAGGAGTGTCTCGGATCCAAAAAGCCTGAGCAATTGCTTGGGGCGATCGCGCCGGCTCAGGGGCCAGAACCGCGTGCCACTGCCCCCGGCTAAAATCACCGCGTAGGCGTGCGCCAAATCAGCCTGCGGTCTGCGTCGAGCGGGCATATCAGTCAAAAACCAACTTGGCGATGGTCCTCGAAGGAATCTTCCGCCGTAAGAGCGGCTGGAGAAAATCCTCATCAAGGTTCGGTACATAGCAGCGAAAAATCTTTGCCTGACCACGCGGCCACAGCCGGTACTTGCCTGCGCCGGGCGGAATCAGCCAAGGTTCGCCGCTGCGGAACCCCCACCAACCCGAGGCAGTCTCCACGCGGCCGCTTCCGGAAAGCACCACCAGTAACTCCACCCGATAGGAAGCGCTTGTCATCTGGGCGCAGCGGTTGAGTGTCAGAAGCTCGACGGCAAAATAACGGCACGCCAGGACGTATCGCCTCGACCCAAACGGTTCGGGCAATTCAACGCGGGCCAGATTGCGGAGCGGCGGCGCGTCCAGCCGCGCGACTCGCAGACCTTCCTCCACGTGGAGTGGACGCGGCTTGCCGTCCGGCCCCAGCCGGCCGAAATCGTCCAGACGATAGGTGATGTCCGAATTTTCCTCAACTTCAAAAACAACCAGATCCGGTCCGAGCGTGTGAACGGTTCCGGCGGGAAGAAAAATCGCCTCGCCCGGCTTGGGCCGAAAACGACGAAGCAGCGCCGCTATTTTTCCTTGCCGACTGGCGCGGCGAAGCGCCGCCGCATTGACTCCGGGCTTCACTCCAAGAAGGTATTCGGCTTTTCGGCCCGCCGAAACCACGTACCACATCTCCGTCTTGCCGATTGTGCCCGGATGGCTTTCGTGGGCCTGGGCATCGTTGGGATGAACCTGAACGGAAAGCCATGCGCTGGTGAACAGGAATTTGGCGAGAATGGGAAATCGCGGGCCGGCGTTCGCTGGGCCGAGCAATTCTTCCCCGTATGCCTGCACCACATCCTTGAGCTGGCTGCCTGCGACCGGGCCGTTGAGGAACCGGGCGGCGTTATCGGTGAGCCAAGCTTCAGCGATGGTCTCGTGACGAAGCGCAGCCGGCAAGGCCGCTGATACCCTGGGGTCGCCGCCGTAGATGGGGGTGAGGTCTTGTCTGCCCCAAAGGCGAGGCTCGAACACCGGCGCGAGCAGGAGAGGCGAGTCCAGCTTTTTCATAGGCGGTCAGAGGCTGGCGAAGAATGCCTTCAGCCGCCGCAAGCCCTCGTCAATCCGCTCCTGGGAGGTGGCGTAGGAGATGCGGAAGTGCGCTTCAGTCCCGAAGGCGGGCCCGGGCACCAGCGCCACGTGCGCTTTTTCGAGCAACTGCTCGGCCAGTGCCGTGACATTGCCTAATCCATTTTGGTTGAGGTAATGCGCAGCATTCGGGTAAACATAGAAAGCGCCCGCCGGCTGGGTGCATTGCAGGCCCGGGATGGCGCGCAGCCCGGCGACAATACGGTTGCGGCGCCGCTCATATTCCTCGCGCATGAGGCGTACGGAATCTTGCGGGCCCGTCAGAGCCTCGAGCGCGCCCCACTGCGCGAAAGAAGTCGGGTTGGACGTCGAATGGCTCTGCAGCTTGAGCATGTTGGCCAGCAACTTTTGCGATCCGAGCGCGAAGCCGACCCGCCAGCCTGTCATGGCGTAGGTTTTGGAAAGCGATCCCACCAGAATGAGATGTTCTCGCTCCCCCGAACTCCCGAGCGAGAACGGCTTGCGGCCGTCGTAAAGAAAATGGCAGTAGCACTCATCTGACATCAGCAGCACGCCGCGCCGCCGAGCGAGGGCCAGCAGCTTTTCCATCTCCTCCGGCGGCACCACTGCTCCGGTCGGATTATTCGGCGAGTTAACGATGATGAGTTTGGTTTTGGGGCTGAGCAGTTTCTCAACCTCTTCGGCCTGCAAGGTGAAATTTTCTTCTTCCCGCAGAGGAAGAATGACGGCCTTGCCGCCGGCGTAGTTGATGATGTCGAGAAAGGAGACCCAGTAAGGCGAGGGCAGAACGACTTCATCCCCGTGGTTGATAGTGGCCGCGATGGCTTCAAAAATGGCCTGCTTGCCGCCCACGGTGATCAGACATTCTTCGGGGGCATAGGCGGAGCCAAAGTCTTTGGCGTGGCGCTCGACGACCGCGCGCCGTAACTCGGCGATTCCTCCC
>JAKASC010000194.1 GCA_021828245.1 Acidobacteriota bacterium | reverse complement strand
TCACGGCGGCCAGTTGCTTACGGTGCAGGCGAAAGGTCTCTTCCAGCATCCTGCCATCGTTAAAGGGAATTGTGATGGTCAGTTCCGCCAGCGACGCCGGCACGCCGGGCGAATCCGGCAATCCGAGTGTGGCCACCCCGGAGCCCGCTTTGACCAACAAGCTGTCCGCGTGGCCGTGATAGCAACCCTCAAACTTAAGAATCTTTTCACGGCCCGTCCAAGCGCGGGCTACACGCAGCGCAGACATGGTCGCCTCCGTGCCGGAGTTGACCAACCGCACGCGCTCGACGGACGGGTAAGTCCGACAAATCTCGGCCGCCAATTCGACCTCCGCTTCCGTCGAAGCGCCAAAGCTTGTCCCGCTCTCCGCCGCGCGCGCAACGGCCTCGACAACGGCCGGATGAGCGTGGCCGAGAATCAACGGTCCCCAGGACATCACGTAATCAATCAATTCGTTTCCGTCCACATCCGTAAGGCGCGAGCCTCGGCCCCGGGCCATGAAGAGCGGCTCGCCACCGACGGCACGAAAGGCTCGGACTGGCGAGTTGACACCTCCAGGCATCAGTTTGACGGCGCGCTCATACAGCGCTTTCGATTTCACTCGCATGAAGCTCACAGGGCCATTAACTTAGGTACATCCGCAGCGATGGTGAGGCAACCCAATATAGTCTAGCCGAAAAGTCCTTTTCCAACCGTCGCCTCATGGTGGCTTCGAGGCATGCTTGCAGCTTCCGTAAGATGGTCGTGCGTTGAATTATGGATTGAACTCCTTTCAGCACAAAAAGCAATTCTTCGAACAGCCGCCCAAATCGGAAACGAAGGGCATCGCCACGGCAGGGTCAATAAACGATCGTGAAATTACCCTTTCCGGTTGCGAAAACGCGCGGCGCGTCCCAGGCGGGAACACCCGCAATGTGACCTTCGCAACCGAGTGGCCGACCTTGCCTAGCAAAAAGTTGCCACGCAAGCGACCCTCCTTGCATCCACCCAGCGCCTTCCGTCCAAGCCATCAAAACCTGACCGCGAAAGTTTTCAGCGATGGCCGGATACTTACGGTCATCAGCTTGGCCGGGCGCCGGGATAGCGGGAAACAAACGAAAACTGGCAGGATTCACCCTACCAAAATAGACTTCACCTGCCGTTTCCCACGCCGCCAAGACGCTTCTCCGGCCTTCGCCCAAGTCCGCCGTCGTCATGGGACAAGCGTCGAGCCTCCACGGAGCCACGCGCAGAGCGCGAAAGGATCGCCCAAAGTCCCGAGAAACAAGAAGCGTCATGTCGCGGTGGACCCCTTGCGCCGCGGCCCGGTAAAGAACATACAGGTTCCCTTGGTGGTCCACGAGGGCTCTCATGCCGCAACAGCCGCACGCCCCAAGTCCGGCTGGCGAGATGTGAACCTCGCGCGCAAACGTCCTGCCGTTATTTGTGGAGCGGGCCAGATAGACCCGCCGGTAGGCTTCGCCGGGCCTGATGCCGGTTGCGTGCCAGAAGACATAAACATTGCCTCGCGCGTCGGCGGCCACCGAAAGACCGCCGTCGGCGCCCGTCGTGTACTGCATTGGGCAGCGAGCCGGTCCGAAGGCCGTTCCTTGCCTATTTGAGCGGGCAAACAAAATCGGTGTGGCTCCGCCCGGCCCGCGCGGCTGAGCTGCGGCCGAGCCAAACCAGACAACATAGACGCGGCCATTCTTCCCGAGCGCCATCTGCGGGCCGCGGACGGTACCTACAGCGACAGCGCTCCCCGGCTGGCGATTCACTCGAACGGGCGTCGAAAACGCCTTCGCCCCCGGCACGCGCTGAACGTACTCGATGTCGCCAGCGTCTGCCGGGCCGGTGAAGTAAATCATGTGCAATGTCCCCCGCGGGCCAACGACCGTTTGCGGTTCGATTCCACCTTGCGGCACACGCAGAATATTCACTTTGGGCGCTGGAGGCGATTCTAACGCTCCGGCACATGGCGTGACCGTCAACCCAAGGGAGCTTAAGATGAGCCAAGTTCCCACGCTCAGAGGTTTCATGCCTTATCCACGTTCGATTCTATAACAATTCCTTCGCACTTCGCCGACCGGTTCTGTCTCTTCCCTTCTGACGCGCGTGATAAAATTATTAGCGGGGAAGCGAAGTCGGCGAAGAGTCCAGAGATGAGCACAGAAAATGTCCTTTCCCTTGAAAGGGCCTACCGCTGGGTGGACGACCTCAAAGCTCGCGGTCGGCGGGTTGTTTTTACGAACGGCTGCTTCGATTTATTGCATCCCGGCCATACCCGTTACCTGGCCGCTGCGCGGCAACTCGGCGACGCCCTCATCGTCGCTGTCAATAGCGACCGCAGCGTGCGAGGACTCAAAGGTCCGGGGCGACCGATTGTTCCGCAGGACGAACGAGCCGAGGTTCTTGCAGCACTTGAAGTGGTGGATGCCGTGACGATTTTTGACGAACCCACTCCGCAAAAGGTCATCGCTCGCATGTTGCCGCATGTGCTCGTAAAAGGCGCCGGCTGGGCCCCTGACGACATCGTCGGTCGCGCTGAAGTTGAAGCGGCGGGCGGTTGCGTGGTGTTGATTGAACCCATTCGCGCCGAGACCTTCGGAGGCGCGCCTGAGACGCTCTCTACCTCAGCATTGATTGCCAAGGCCCGCCAGTGTTTTACCCGATGAATCGCCTCCGACTCTTATCAGGGGAGAACCCATGGTGTCCCCGCGTCTCATAGCGCCCCCAACGCCATTGATCACATCGCTTCTCGACCATCCCGCCATTGTGGAAGCCCTCGCGGAGCTTCACTCTGGCCGCCCGGCCGCGATTGCTGGTCTGACGCGACCCGGCAAAGCCGCCGTCGCAGCGGCACTGGCGCACCAACTGGCGCGGCCCATCATTGTTCTGACCGCCGACAACGAAACCGCCGACGCCCTCCAGACGACGGCCGGGACCGTGTTGAGGTGGGTCGAGCCCAATGCACAGGCGGTCACCTTGCCCGCCCATGATGTCTCACCTTACGCTCGCCGCTCGCCACACGCTGAGATTATGGAACGGCGGGCCGTCGGGCTGTGGAAGCTAGCCAGTGGGCAGGTCCGCCTGCTGTTCGCTCCCGTTGAGGCGGCGCTAGGCCGTTTTCGAGAGCTTACGTATTACCGTTCTCTCGCCCTTGTCCTCAGAAAAGGCGATGAGGTCGCGCTGGAAGACCTCACGGAACATTTGGCCAACGTCGGTTATGAAGCCGCCGAGCCGGTGGCCGAGGTTGGGCAATACTCTGTGCGTGGCGGGATTGTGGACTTTTTCTCGCCGGGGGCCGCATGGCCCATTCGCCTTGAGTTTATGGGTGACACCGTGGAGTCCATTCGATACTTTGAGCCAACCTCGCAACGCTCCCAGCAAATCGTCGAGACGGCTTTGCTTTTACCTCTGACCGAAACGCGACCGGCACCGGATTTTCTGATTCGTCTGGAAGCCCGCCTGGCCGGACCATCCGACCGCAACGGCCCCGGTCTCGATCTAGCGTCGGAACCTTTGCCAACGCTTTTTCCCGGCTGGGAATTTTACGTGCCTCTGGTCGAGCCGCATCATTACACTCTTTTTTCGATGGTTGACGGGCCCATCGTTATCCTGGATGAACCTGCGGAATTGGAGCAGCGTGTCACCCGCTTATGGGAAACACGCCAAGACGAGTTTAATGAAATCCGCGACATGAGACCGACACCGCCACGGCCTGAGCAAGTCTATTGGACGCCGGGTGAATTCAAAACCGCGCTCAGTTCCTTTGGCCAAATTGAGTTTGAGGAACTCGCTTTAACCGAGTCTCTCCTCGCGGCGGGAGAACATTCAAACCGCGAGCGCCGCGATGTATCGCGAGACCATATGAAGGCGCTGCATCTGGCGACACAGCCCGCGCCGAAGTTCCACGCCTCCATTTCCGACATGGCTCAAGAAATTCGAGCGCGCCTGGCACGCCACGAACAGGTCATCATTGCGACCGAGACCCTCGGCAAGGCTGACCGACTGGCAGATATTTTCTCCGAGCATCAAATTCCCTTTCATGCTCCGCCGCGTGATAGGCAGGCAGATTCGCCGGCCGCCGTTCGGGAGCAACCCGTGGTCGTCATCGCTCTTGGAGAAATCGAAGGTGGAATCATCTTCCCCGAGTGCGGCCTAGCCATCTTCTCCGACAGAGATATCTTTGGTGATTTCGTTTGGGGAGCGACACGCCGCAAAGAGAAGTCCACCGCGGCCAGTTTTCTCTCCGACCTCAGCGACCTGAAGCCGGGCGACCTGGTGGTTCATATAGACCACGGTATTGGCCGTTATCAGGGTCTCCGTCAGCTTCCCGTGGAAGGCCGCACGCGCGACTTCATGCTGCTCACCTACCAAGACGATGCCCGACTTTACGTTCCACTTGAGCGCCTGGACCTGGTCGAGAAGTACCGGTCGAGCGGTGAAGGCATCCAACCCAAGCTCGATCGCCTGGGAGGGGCCACGTGGCAGCGCACCAAAAAGCGCGTTCAACGGGCGCTACGCGAAATGGCGGAAGAACTGCTGAAGCTCTACGCCGA
>JAKASC010000193.1 GCA_021828245.1 Acidobacteriota bacterium | reverse complement strand
GTCAGCTCCATGTCCTCCGGCCAAGTTCACTATGGCCAGTTGCTGGTGGTGGGACTTGAGGCGCTGGCCTTCACCTTGGTCATGATTTTCTTGGCCTCGCGCGTCGTTTCACGGATGGACCCGCACATTGCCAAGCTCCGCGCGCGCGACTCCGCCTTTGCGCTGGGCGTGATGGCATGCCTTGGGCTATCCTTGGCCTCGATGAAGATTGGCATGGCCGCGATTGTCGGCGCCTTCATGGCGGGCCTGGCGCTGGCCGAGCAGAGCGGGAAGTGGCAATTGAGGCAGAATTTCCGCCCCTTAAGCGATTTTTTGTCTCCCTTTTTCTTCGTCCTGCTCGGCGTCCAGGTCCATCTCCAGAGCTTTGCGCGCGGCGGCATCTTGGCTCTGACCGCCATGATTTGCCTGCTCGCCATCGTCGGCAAGCTGATTGGCTGCGGATTGGGATCGCTGCATTTGGGATTCAAAGAGGCTTGCCGTGTGGGCATCGGCATGATTCCGCGCGGCGAGGTGGGGTTGATTGTGGCCGGCGTCGGCTTGACGCTGCACACGATCTCTCAGAATTTGTACGCCGTCGTGCTAACGATGAGCATTGTCACCACCATCGTGGCGCCGCCGCTCTTGCGGTGGGTGTTACCGCGGCCGGAGAGCCTCTCGAACGGCAGGGAAACATCTCAGCCCGTAGCATCTTCGTCCCACCCTGGCGCGGAGTAGTAGCTGGACGTCAGTGCGGCCGGCTCACGTGGTCTATCATGACAACTTCACGGCGTCGCTATAAAACCTTTCAAGCGGAGACGGGTATCTCTTACAACTATTTTTTTGCCTTTGAGCGCCGCACCGTTCGGCCTCACGGTCAAGGCCCGGGCTCCGATTTCGTTTTTGTTGTGGCTGCTGATCAAGGCCTGCCGTTTCTCCTGCGCGTCTTTTTATCCGACCGGGCCGGCGAAGCCTGGCGCCATGCTCATGGCTCACGGCTCAGCTCAAGCGAACAATATGCGGCGGCCAAATTGCGCCTGCTCCGCGGTTTCGACGAAGAGCTTTCTTTGAGCGAGAAGTGGTTGGAGCTGGTAGTAGATGAAACAAACGTCGAGGAATTGCTTGCTCCCCTCGACCTCGTTTAGCGTTCCGCGCGGCAGGGGTTAGTGCTTGCCGAAGCGGGCGATATCCGGGAAGCCTTCGTTGCGCAACCGTGCTTGCATCGCATTAGCTTGACCGGGGTTGTGGAACGGTCCCACCAACACCGCGTACCCTATCACTCGACTGCCCAGCGGGCGAATGTGGATCTTCCTCACCCCGCTGCGCCAAAGCCGTTGGGCTGCTGACCGAGCCAGATACGGCCCGGGGTATTGTCCGGCCGAGACCAGTAGGCTCGGCGGCATGCCGAAGCCTGTGTTTTGACGAATGATGCCGACTTGGGCCATCCCCAGTTTTCTCAGCCGAGCGGCAGTTCCTTGAGCTTGCTGGAGATCCCCAAGGGGTCCGACAAACACCATGTACTTCAAGGGTCGCCGCAGGGGTTGAATGTGCACACTCGCCACGCCCAGTCGCCATAGGTGCTGCATGGCAAGATTCGCGCCGATGGGCCGGGGATATTTGCCCGCGAGCAAGTAGATAACCTGTGGCCGGGCATTCGCGCGCGGCGCCATGGGGACTTGAAAGTTGGGAATGAAGTTTTGCTGGGCCGACGGCGCTGCCGCCACAGCGGGGTTGGATACCCGTAGTTCGGGTTGAGGTGAAGCAACTGGTGACGCGCTATTCGTGGCCACGGCAGGTTGGGTTGTGGCCGTTGGTCCTAATCTCGCGGCGGAGGGAGCTGCGGCCGGCTTCCTGACGGCTTTGAGGGGGTTCTGAGTCGGCTTCTGGGTCATCACTTTCAACGCAGCCGGAGCGGGCATCGTACTGGAAGGCGTGGGAATGCTTAATGGCATGGCGCTGCTCACTGGCGACGCGGCGAGTCGCGCGTGCGCCAAGCGCGCGGCCTGCCACGCCGCCCATAGAAACCCTGCTTGAATCACCAACGGAATCACTCCCGCAACCAGCCACACTTTTATTCGGCTTCGGGGCTTGGGGAGGGCGGTACTCTGCGCGGCTGCTGCCGCCACCGCGCCGGTGGGTACGGCCGTAGTCTTGGCGGGCATCGCTTGGCCGAGCGCGGCGTCCAATTCCGCGACCGATTGGAAGCGCCGGGCCGGGTCTTTTTCAAGGCACCGCAGAATGATCTGCTCGGCGGCCGGCGGAATCGTCGGAGTGGTGGCGCTCGGCCGAGGAGGCGGCTCGCGCACCTGCTTGAGCGCCACTGCAATAGGCGTTTCTCCGCTAAAAGCGGGCGAGCCGGTCAAGCACTCATAAAGAATCAGCCCCAGTGCATAAACATCCGTCCGCGCATCCACGGCCTGGCCCTGCGCCTGTTCGGGCGCCATGTACTCCGGCGTGCCGATGATGGAGCCGGTGGTTCCACCGGAGATTTCGAGCGAGCGCGCGATACCGAAGTCCATCAGCTTCACGTGGCCGTTGCGGTCCAGCATCACGTTTTCCGGCTTCAGGTCGCGGTGAATGACGCCCTGTTGATGAGCCTCCGCGAGTCCGGCGCAGATTTCACGGGCCACCGCGAAGGTCTTCGCCGGCGGCAACCCTCCAAAGCGGTTGAGCACGGCGCGCAAACTCTCTCCGTCCACGTATTCCATCGAGATGTAGGCGACCCCGTCCGCGCGCCCAAATTCGTAAGTGCGGCAGACGTTCCGATGCGTGATCTTTCGCGCCAGTCGCACCTCATTCTTGAACCGCTCCAGCACGGCTGGGTTGGAGGCAATTTCCGGCTTCAAAACCTTCAGCGCCACCACTTCGCCCGTTTCGAGATCGTGCGCTTTGTAAACCACCCCCATGCCGCCGCGTCCGGCCTCGCCCAAAATCGCGTAGCGCGAAGCCAGCGAAGCGGGCAGAGGGGTAGTCGGGCCGGGTGCGGAGACGGAAACGGGTGGCGGGGTTTGAGGCGACGCTGCGCCCACCATGGTGTCCAGCGGCTTTGAAGAATAAGTCAAGTAGCCTTGCGCCACAGCTTCATCCACTTTTTGCCGCAGCGCCGTGTAAGTTTGCGTATCGGTCCACAGCATCTCAAAGATTTCTTCTTTTTCCTCTTTGCCGTGAAACGCCTGCGGCCCCAGGGACTTAAAGCGCAGGGGGCTTTGTCCGTTTAGCGCCTGAAAAATCGAATGGGAAACCAAAATCTGCGCCGGGCTGCAGTGCTTGGTAATGCGCGCCGCCACATTCACGACATCGCCAAAAAGATCATTGCCACGGCGAAAGCCGGGACCGGAATTGATGCCGATCCTCACCTGGATGCGCTCGCGTTCGGGCAGGCTTGTGTTCAGTTGCAGCAGGTGGCGCTGAATCTCAACCCCGGCTTCTGCAGCCGACAACGGATCCGGGAACTCCGCCATGACAGAATCGCCGATGTTCTTGATGACGCGGCCACGGTGATTCATCACCCCTTCCGTCACGGCCTGAGCGTGGCGGCCCAGCATTGCCAATCCTGCTGTGTCGCCGTAACGCTCAAAGTAAGACGTCGAACCCACCACGTCGGTAAACATCACCGTGACGGTCGCCTTGTATCGCCGCAATTCCTCGTCGAGCGCGGCGCGAGCCTTGAGGAGTTCATCAACTTTCTGGTCTTCCGAATCCACGGTTTCGCCTCAGCGCCTTCAACGTTTCCCGCATTATAGTCCAAATCGAGCCAGTCTCGCCCCTCCGTTAGCTTCAGGAGCCGGCGTGGCGTTTCGTTTCTTCATTGCAGCCTGCCGAGCCGCTGCCCTATGCTGGGGCTTCAAAAAGCTCCGGCTCTCGATGATGCCCAAAACGAAAATCGGCGGACCGAGGAGCACGATGAGCGTTTTGGGGACAAATCTCCTGGCAAAAACGCCCCACAATGTCCGCCGGCTCGCAAGGATGGATTTACACTGGCCGAGCGTTTTCATCTTCCCGGGCGATGGCTGTCGGCCGAGAGGGAAGTTTCAGTTTGACTTCGCCTACCGACCGGTTGGAAAATGATTCTGCCGAGCCGCTTGACCCAAATGGGAGGCCAATGCCAAAAGTCAGAGCAGGCAAGGGAGGCTGGTTATGCCTGAAAAGGTGTTGATTTTTGACACGACGCTTCGGGACGGAGAGCAATCTCCGGGTTGCAGCATGAATCTGGATGAAAAGCTGGAGATGGCGCGCCAGCTTGACCGCTTGGGCGTGGACATCCTGGAGGCGGGTTTCCCCATTGCTTCCGAAGGCGACCATGACGCCGTCCGCGCCATTGCTGAAGAGATTCGACGCCCCATCATTGCCGCCCTGGCTCGGGCCAACCATCTCGACATTGACCGAGCCTGGAGCGCGCTGCGCCATGCGGCTCGGCCCCGCATTCACACCTTTTTGGCCACTTCCGACATTCATCTCAAGTACAAGCTGCGCAAATCCCGCGACGAAGTGCTCAAGATGATTGCCGACGCGGTCGGTTACGCCAAGTCGCTTTGTCCCGATGTTGAATTTTCGCCCGAAGACGCGGGCCGCACCGA
>JAKASC010000005.1 GCA_021828245.1 Acidobacteriota bacterium | reverse complement strand
TACCCCAACTTCCTGCACCGCATCCAGGAGATGGAGATTCCCTTTGTGGCCTTCGGCAACAACGTCATGGAGTACGAAGGGCCGCGCAACTTCGATCAGGTGAGCTACGACGGCTATCCGGGCGAAGCCGAAGCCGTGCGGTACACGATTGGGCAGGGGCATCGGTTGATCGCGTTTGGCGGCGATACCACCTACCCCTGGATGCGGGTTCGCCATGAGGCCTACCTCGCCGTCATGCGCGAACACAAGCTGAATCCGATTGCCTTCACCGCGCCCAAGCCCGTCACCAATCTGGAATACGGAGATTGGCTGGCGGGGCGCGTGCTCGCGCGCAGGCCCCGGCCCACAGCCGTCATCGCCGGCAATGACGAGGTGGCGTTTGGCGTCTGGCGCACCCTCCGGCGGCGCGGGCTGCGGGTTCCCGAGGACATCAGCCTGGTCGGCTTTGACGATCGCGAGGAAGCGATGCTGATGGACCCGCCCTTGACGACCGTGCGCGTGCGCAAGGAAGAGATCGGCCAGGCCTGCATGAGGATGCTGCTGGAGCGGCTCCATCATCCCACCATGCCCTATAGCGAGCGTCTGCTGGCGACGGAGTTGGTGGTGCGCGATACGGTGAAAAAACTATGACCGCAACCCCCGCCCGGCCGAGCATCCCGCGAAGCGCGCGGCCGCCACGAGGTTCAACGTTGCGTCGGCGAACTTTCGCGATCGCATGGCTGCTGCCGCTCTTGCTCGCCCCGCGCGCGTTTCCGCAAAAACTGTCCGAAGCCGATCTGTTGGGCCAGGCAAACGCGCGCATACGGAAATATCGCACCGGGCGCGCGTCGCTCGAATTGCTCGGGCCTTCCGGCCATCCACTGCGCAAGGGCTTGACGGTCAAGATTCTCCAGACTCGCCATGCCTTCCTCTTTGGCTGCAACATCTTCATGCTGGGGCATTGCCGGACGCCGGAGGAAAATGCCGAGTACGCCCGTCGCTTTGCGGCGCTGTTCAATTACGCCACCGCGCCTTTTTATTGGTGGATGTACGAGCCCGAGGAAGGCCACACGCGGCGCGCCCAGCTTGAGAAAACCGTTCGCTGGTGCCTGGCGCACGGCATTACGGTGAAGGGTCATCCGCTGGCCTGGAATTTTTCCGAACCTTCCTGGCTGCCGGACAATCCGGCCGAGGCCATGCAACTCCAGTTCGCCCGCATTCGGCGCGAGGTCAGCCAATTTGCCGGCCAGATCAATTACTGGGACGTGGTCAATGAGGCCACGCATTTTGACCGCCCCGAATGTCAACGCCAAGCGCCCATCCTCACCCGCGGCATTGCCCAAATGGGCGTGGGCGCGTATGTTCGCCATGCCTTCCGCGTGGCGCGCGCCGCCAATCCCCACGCCACGCTCGTGATTAACGATTATGACGTCACCTCCGCCTACGCCGATAAGGTGCTCAAGAAGCTGGTAGATTCTCGCGGCCGCCCGCTCTATGACGTCATCGGCCTTCAGGCGCATCAGCACACCGGCGCCTGGCCGCCCGAAAAAATCTGGAATGTCTGTGAGCGCTTCCGCAAATTTGGCAAGCCGCTCCACATTACCGAGACGACCATCCTTTCCGGCAAGCTGGGCTATGAGCTAAGACAAAAGCATCCGGGATTCAATTGGACCACCACGCCCCAGGGCGAAGCGCGGCAGGCCCGGCAAGTGGTTCGATTTTACACGCTGCTCTTCAGCAATCCTGCCGTCCAGGCCATCACGTGGTGGGATTTTTCCGATCAAGGCGCCTGGCAAGGCGCGCCTGCCGGCCTGTTGCGCAAGGATATGACGCCCAAGCCCGCCTACACCGCGCTTTATCACTTGATTAAAGAAAAATGGTGGACGCGAACCACCGCCCGCGTGGGCCGCCGCGGCCGCGCTCGCTTCCGAGGTTTTTACGGTGATTATCGCGTCACGGTCACGACCGCCGGACAAACGCTCAGCGGAACGTTTTCTTTTGACAAAACAACCCGTCAACCCATCACTGTCCGCTTGCGTTAAACCTTCGGCCCGACGCTCATTCCACCTTGAGCACCGCCGCCGCCCGCAAGCGACTGTGCCGGACGGCTTGGAGCGCGCGATTGGCGTCCTCCAGCGGAAAGACCTCAAACTCCGTGCGCACGGGAATTTCCGCCGCCAGCGAAAGGAAATCGGGCCCATCCTGCCGCGTGGCGTTGGCGACGCTGCGCAAAACGCGCTCGTGATAAATCAGCCCATAATCCATTTGAGGAATCGGACTCATGGTGACGCCCGCGAGCGCCACCACGCCGCCCTTGCGCGTCGCGCGCAGGGCATCCAGGGCCAGTTTTCCGGCAGGCGCGAAAAGGATGGCGGCGTCCAGTCGCGCCGGCGGCGAATCCTCCGCGCTCCCGACCCACGCCGCGCCCAGGCTTTGGGCGGCCTGACGATGCGCTTCCGAGCGCGTGAAAACATAAACCTCGCACCCGACATGTTGCGCCACTTGCTGCACAATGTGGGCGGAGGCGCCAAAACCATAAAGTCCCAGCCGGTCGCCCTTTCCCGCGCCCGACAGCCGAAACGCCCGATAGCCGACAATTCCCCCGCAGAGCAGCGGCGCCACTTCGAGATCCGAATAATTGTCGGGCAGCCGCAGGGCGAACGCTTCGGGAACGATCATCGCTTCAGCATACCCGCCATCCGCGTGAAGGCCGGTGAAGCGTCCCTGCTCGCACAAGTTCTCCATGTCGCGACGGCAATACTCGCACTGCCCGCAGGTGGAATAGAGCCACGGCACGCCCACGCGGTCGCCGGCGCGGAACTTGCTCGTGCCAGGTCCGGCCGCTTCCACCACGCCGACGACCTGATGCCCCGGAATCACCGGCAGTTTCGGCAGCGGCAAATCGCCTTCCGCCTCGTGCAAGTCCGTGTGGCAAACGCCGCAGGCGCGCACGCGCACGCGCAACTCGCCCCCGGCCGGAGCCGGAAGGGACACCTCGCGCAGCGCCAGCGGATTTGCATCGGCGGGCGCGGGTCTTTCAAGCACCATGGCGCGCATCGTGTCTCCAGTTTAGCGCGGCGGTGGCGCGGCAAACAACAGTCTGTCCGTCACCGGCACCGCATCGCCAACGGATTTTTCCGCTTGACCCGGGCCGCTCTGTGGCACAATAGGCAGGTAGGCAGAGGGAGGAAGCTGGACTTGCAAGCCGCGCCTCGGCTGTCTTAAGGCTCGACGGCGCAGAAGGAGAATCCACATGCGATATCTTTTGGCAGGCATTTTACTGACGGCCCTTGTGGCCCCGATGGCCGCTGCCGACTCAACGGCGCAGCGATTGAAAAAAGCCGCCGACGTGGTCACCGCCATCATGCGCGCCCCCGACCAGAGCATTCCGCAAGGCATCCTGAACAAGGCCGTCTGCGTGGCCGTCGTGCCCGGCTATATGAAGGCTGCCTTTGGCTTTGGAGGAAGTTTCGGACGAGGCGCGCTGGTCTGTCGCCGTGGAGGAACGGGGCCGTGGGGCCCGCCCGCCATGTTTACCCTTGGCGGCCCGAGCATCGGCTTCCAGATTGGCGGCTCGTCCTCGGACGTGGTGCTTTTGGTGATGAACGGGGACGGCGCCCGCAAGCTACTGCAAAGCAAGGTCAAGCTGGGCGTGGACGCGGCGGTCGCCGGCGGCCCGGTCGGCCGCAATGCGCAGGCCTCCACCGACGCGCTGATGCACGCGGAAATTCTCAGCTACTCGCGCTCGCGCGGCGCCTTTGCCGGCATCTCGCTCGGCGGCGCCATCATTAAGCAAGATGGCGACTCCGACCGCAGGCTCTACGGCCGCAAAGTCACGGCCCAGGACATTCTTTTTAAGAATGAGGTCGGCATCCCCGCCCCTGCGCGACCCCTCGACGCCGTGCTGACTAAATACTCGCCCCACGGCGGGCAGAAGTTTTAGCTACCGTAGCGCGGACCTCCGCGTGTGAGGTCCGCGGCTTTTCTTAGCTATCGAATCTCTCCCGCGTAAATCTTCATAATCGTCTCCAGGAACCTGAGCGCCTGCTCCTTGGGCCGCTGGAAGGAATTCCGTCCGATGATGGACCCGAACCCGCCGCCGTCGCGGATGGCGCGCGCTTCTTCAAACACATTCTCGTCGGCGGCTTTCGCTCCGCCCGAAAAGATGACGATGCGGCGGCCGTTGAAGGCGCTTTGGATGACGTGTCGCACGCGCTCGGCGAGCGTCCCGATGGGCACATTCGCCGCCGTGTAGGCCTTCTGCGCCTCCGCCTGCTCGATGTGCTCGCTTGGCAGTTTGACCTTGATGACGTGCGCTCCCAGTTGTGCCGCGATGTGCGCCGCATAAGCAACCACGTCGAGGCCGGTTTCGCCGGCCTTGCTCAAGCTCGACCCGCGCGGATAGGACCACACCACCACGGCCAAGCCGTTCGCTTTGGCCTCCTCGGCAAGCGCGCGCAATTCTTCATACATCGTGCGTGCCGCCGCCGAACCGGGATAAATCGTAAAGCCGATGGCCACGCAGCCGAGGCGCAGCGCGTCCTTCACACTCCCCGTGACCGCCGAGAGCGGGTCCTTTTCATCGTGCAGCACGTCGTGGTTGTTGAGCTTCAGAATGAGCGGAATTTCCCCCGCGTGCCGCGCGGCCGCCGCCTCCAAAAACCCGAGCGGCGCTGCGTAAGCGTTACACCCGGCCTCGAGCGCCAGCTCAAAGTGATAGTTGGGATCGTACCCCGCCGGGTTCACGGCAAAGCTTCGCGCCGGACCGTGCTCGAAGCCCTGATCCACCGGCAAAATCACCAGCTTGCCGGTTCCCGCCAGACGGCCGTGATTCAAAAGGCGCGCCAGATTCGTCTTCGTCCCGGGATTATCGCTTTCGTACCAGCTCAAAATCTCCCGGACGCGCTCCGTGTTTCGCGCCGACGGCGCCCGGTGTACTGCGGTGGAAACAGTCTCGACAACAGCCATGCATCATACCTCCAGTGGAATCGCCCTCTATTGTATCAGGATTCTCATCGCTTCCGGGAGGAAACGGTTGAGAACCCGGACCCATTCTCTCGCGGGCCCGTCTATAAGGATGACGCAATGTCGGAAGTCGCTTGCGCCGCTCTGCGGCTGCTGTGATATAGTCAGCCCGTCGGCGCGGCCCGCCGCAAATCCCAAACGTGGGCGGAGGCGCGGCGATGAAAAAGCGCTTCAACCCCGACACGCCCGGCGATGACGCCAACGACGGCCAATCTCGAGCTGTTCGCCTTTCAATTCGTCGAGCCGCCTCGGAGGCAGGAACCCTCACCCTCCCTCCACCTGCTCGGCGGCTTGGCTCCGCACGCCATCTTTAGCCTATGAAGATTCCCTGGCGGCAAATGCTTTCAGAATTTGTCGGCACGGCGGCGTTGATGGCCGTGGGGCTTTCCATCGTGATTTTTGATTTCGGCGCGGGCAGCCCCATGCTGGATTGGCTACCCGGCGCCGCGGCGCGCCGGCTGCTCACGGGATTTTTGTTTGGCGCGGTCGGTGCCACCATCGCCGTCTCGGCGGTAGGCAAAGTCAGCGGCGCCCACATCAATCCCGCCGTGACCCTGGCGTTTTGGGCGAGGGGCAAGATGCGTGCCGGCAACGCGGCGTTTTACGTTCTGGCCCAACTGGCGGGCGGATTGACCGGCGCGCTCCCCTTGCTTGCATGGGGTCGCCTCGGCCAGAGCGTCAACTTCGCCGCCACCGCGCCCGGCTCGGGTTACACGGCGGCAGAAGCCTTGGCGGGTGAGGCGCTCACCACTTTCATCATGGTCGCCTTGCTCTTCTTTTTCATCGGCCACCGACGTCTTCGAGCTTGGACCCCGCTCCTGTTCCCTTTCCTTTACGCCGTCATGGTTTGGCTCGAAGCGCCCGTTTCAGGCACCAGCACCAACCCGGCTCGCAGCTTCGGACCGGCCATCGTCTCCGGCGTGTGGAGCGCGTGGTGGGTTTATTGGGTTGGACCCTTCCTCGGTGCGGCGGCGGCGGTTGCAGCTCATCGCTTCACCTGGCTGCGCCGCTTTGAAATCAAGGTTGCCAAGGTCTATCACTTTGACCATGACCCGCATGGATTTTTCCGCCGCAACACTCCATCCCACGCTTGAAGTCGCAAACTTGCGGGTTGGACTGCACGCGCTCTCTCGGCGGCCTCGGCGCTCATTCCCATTTTGAAACTCGGTGAACCAAATTGGGAAGCGCACGCGTCGCTCGTCCTTAAGCTCGTCCCCGCTGCCTGCTAACTTCGTAACCCCCGCTCTCGCTTGAAGATACGATTCGCCCTACGGGCCGAGCGCCGACGCTCGAAGTTTTCCGCCGGGACGCTCCGCCAGCCCAGAGCTTCCGCCCGCGGAAAGATGAGATTCGTCTAATGAGAACGTATTAAACGACTTTAAGAGGCAAGCCAAAGCCTCTTTTTCTGCCAAGCCCATTTTGGGATGCGCCAAGCCGCGCGCAACCCGTCCAAGTCCCGGCCACCGGCCATCATCGCTCAATCAAGAGCGCGCGAAGCTCACTCGAAAGCCAACATTGAAAGCAGGGGCGAGCCCATGACCCACATGGTTTCCGATTTTCGGCATAGCGCGCAAACCGCGTAAGCCCTCCGTGCTAATCCTTTGAAATAGCGGCTCTTCCAAGCCTCTCTCGCTTCGGCATTGAACCCGGTCAGCTTCAGTTCGCCGATTTTTCCGAGTTGCGGCTCAGCCTAGGCGCGTCCAACGGCCACGGCTCACACCATCGTGGAATCCACCCGTCGTAATTCTTTTTTCGCCTGGTATCCCAATTGCCTTTCCTATCGCGCGAGGCCCACGCCTGGACGAAGCATGGGCGCTCCGGCGCGAGAGCGAAAGGCTTATCGCAGCCGATGGTTCATCCCCTGAGGAGGGTCCTGTGTCAGAGCTTGCCATCACAGCTTGTGCGGCCACCAAAAGTTGCGCGGCCACTTCCCGGCCGGTTGCTCGCCCCGCTGAGCGAAAACCGCGCCGACAGTTTTTCGATGCTCGCCCCGGCGTCGCTACCGCCGAGCAGCGAACCGATTCCCTGGTTCTGTCGCTATTGCCCTTGGTTCGTCAAGTGGCCGCGCAGATGCGGCGTCACTTGCCGCCCCAGGTCGAGCTGGGCGATCTGGTCCATGAGGGCGTGTTGGGATTGCTGGATGCGCTCGGCAAGTTTGACGCGCGCCGCCACGTGAAGATTGAGAGTTACGCTCGTCACCGCATTCGCGGCGCGATTTTGGATTCGCTGCGGCGAAGCGATCCGGCCTCGCGCGACGTGCGGCGCAAGGCGCATCAGGTGGCGGAAGCAGCGGCCGCTTGTGAGGCCCGCCTAGGGCGACAAGCGTCCAGCTCGGACATGGCTCAGGAGCTGGGCGTGTCGCTGGAGGAATGGTACCGGCTCGAGCGTCAAATCCAGGTCGCCGAGAGCTCCGCTGAAACCTCGTTGGACCAAGCGGAGGAGCATCGTCCCGCCTTGAGCGCCAGCCTGCCCAGCGCCCACGCCGACGACCCTTTTGACGCCTGCTATCGGCGCGAGCAACAGGCGATGGTTCGCCGCGCGCTCAACGCCCTCGGCGAGCGGGACCGCGCCATTATTCGCCTTTATTACGAGCAATCCCTCACCATGAAAGAAATCGGAGAGCAATTGGGGATTGATGAATCGCGCGTCTCCCAACTGCACTCCCGCGCTCTCGCTCGCTTGCAAAAATGCGTCCGCGTCATGGCGACCCACGCCCCTGCTCCTCGCTCAGCTTGCCTCGAACGTCTGGGGCCGCGTTGAATCGCGGCGCGCTCGTCTTTGTCTCAAGAATTTTAACGGGGAGTGAAGGGCCGCAAAACGCCCTTTCGCCTCCAAGCGTCCTACTTCGCGTTGCGGTGCTTCACCTCGGATGGCGGACAAGCAAACCCGACACGGGCAGCGCCATGGCGACAAAGAAGAGGATGCCAAGCGACCAGTTCATCCACTTCCTGCCGGGATGGTTGACCCAGGTGCAAAGCAACGCCGAGAGCAGCACGGCCTGCGGCACCACTTCAATCCATCCTCGGAGCTGCCAGAGGACCGGCGTGGGAGTGTAAATCATGCCTTCAACCGACCCCGCCGCCGCGCCGAACGTGGACAGGATGCCCAGCGCCACCAGCATCCAACTCATGAGCAGCCAGCCGTTCTTTCGGCCAAACAAGCTCGCGCGGAGCGGATAAAAGACGAGAGCAAAGATCAGCCCGCGGATCGGTTGGAAAAGCGGCCCGGCCATGACCCACGGGCTGGTGAAGGGCCTCATGCCCGATCCGGGTGGGACATCAGTGCGGCGTAGTGGAGAAAATGAGCGGCCAGCACTCCCATCAGAAAATAGGTTAGCGTGTGGCTGACCACCGTCTTCGCCGCGAGAGGCCAAAACCGAACGGGAGGGTTCTCCATTGGGGTTGTTCCTTTCGGAAAACTCAAGCCGCCCATCAACCTCCCCTCAAAATCGCCGGTTACGCTGGGGCTGCGTCTTCAAGCGTGACCCGACGGGCGCAAATCTTCGTCGTGTTTGATGTAAGGCCGTGCCAGGGGCCCGCGCTCAATCGGCTTGAAATCATCTCCGCCCAACCGCGACGGCGTTGATTATCACGGTTGGTTTTCCACCAACGTCGTTTTGGGATGAACCGGCAACAGCAAGGGCGGGCGGGCCGGCTGCGTAAAATCAAAATCACGCATCAGATTGCCGAGCATCGGACTATTTTCCCGCACGTAAGGCCTGGAATCGGGTCGGCCGTCCGTCTTGGGATTCAGCCGCTCGCCGTGCAGAAAAACATCTTCAATAAACTTAAGGTAAGCGTCCGGGCTGAGCGTCTGGTGGTCTATATATCCTCGCTTGGCGTAAGGGCTAATCACCAGCCCCGGCACTCGGATGCCCCAGCCCAGCGAATCCACGCGCGGAGGAACCACGTGGTCGTAAAACCCTCCCCAATCGTCCCAACTGATAAAAATGGCCATGCTTTTCCATTCCGGACTCCGCATGGCGGCATTGACAATCCGCGTGACATAACTCTGCCCCACGCTTACCTTAGCCGGAGGGTGCTCGCTGTCGTTGCCGTTCGGGCAAATCCACGCCACGGAGGGCAACGTCCCGGCTTTGGCCGCCGCATAAAAACGGCTCAAGTCCTCAATGTTCGTCAGTTGCCGGTCCTCGTGTACGTCCGTAAACCCCGGCAACACGTTCCAAATCACGGGAACCCCTCTGACGATCTTTTCTCTTGGCCTACCTTGACCCGCCCTTCGAGCGCGCCGCAGGGCCATCCTTGCGCCCCTCGGTTGAGGCGCTCGCGGCGCGAGCGCCCCGTGGTCCAAATAGTAAACCCAGCTTACGTGCGCTTTGTTCAACAGATAGGTGATGTCCGTCCAGGCAAAGGGCGTCGGGTTTTTAACCGTTCGATCCCTGGGCATGAGCGCGCTCACGCAGCTCATCGGGTTGTCGGCTTGGCCGCACGTCGCCGACCAGGCGGACACCAGAAACAAATGCGATGGAAAGCTCCAAGAGTGAATCGCTTCATACATGTGGTCCTGAAGCACAAAATTTCTGGCATAGGCCCAATAATTGGGAATGTCTCCACCATTATGGTATCCCATCACTTGATCGGACTCTTGGGGGTCCCTCGGACTCCGACAGTAGTGGCGAGCCCACCCGAGCGGATACAAACCAAAGCTGCGGCTGGCCTCAATCTCCCGAATAAATCCATTCATTTCGCCGTTAGCGACGTCGGCCAAAGACGCCTCGGCGGCGTGCGGACCGCCGCAGCTTACGTCGTCATGGTCGAGATAAGGTTTCACGCACTCGCCGGTCTCCGGGTCAGGAACGCAGACCGTGGGCACGCCGTCCCGCATCGGAATGCCGTCCGCCCCAGGGTACGTGCCAAAGTAGGAATCGAAGGAGCGATTTTCCTGGAAAATGATAATGACGTGTTGGATGGGGAAATCTTTCCGGGCAGATACGTCAGCCCTTGAGTTCGGAGCGCCGCCTCGAGCCATGCCGGCCGAGGCCACGCTCAGGCTCATCAAAACGGCCAACCCCACCCAACGCCTCTGAGAACAGCCACAACCCATTTTTGCCATTGCATCACCCCTTGTGCTGGACGTTGCTTCGTGAACGGCCCCATGCTGGCACCCTCGTTGGGCAATGTCAAGCCGCTCGCTGCGAAGTGGACAGGCTGCGGTTGCCGCGCCTTGCGCATGGGTCCTGGCCATGTTACGGCTAAAGATTGGCCCGCAGCCGACACTCTGCCATCCTCTGGAAACACACCATGAGACGAACCGGCTCGCGCCAACCGACCGCTCGGTCGGTGGCTGCCAACACCGTATAAGACCATCCACCCGTGCGTCAATTCGGGCAGCTTCTGCATGGTTTGAGCCATCCGCGGCCCTGCCGCCGTCGAAAGGAAAATTGACGGACAATCGCCAACTTATTGAATTGGCTTGGGTTAACCCACAGCACGCGAAGGCTTGACTGATTGGCAACCAAGTTGCTCCCGCCGTAGTGGGCGTTATAGCAGGGGTGGTGGTTCGCACCCTGTGATCGAAGCGGCTCACAGCGCAGGCTGCTCACTCACGTTCGCACGACTTGCGCCGATAGATATTGCGACCCATCTGACCTGATGCCGGTACTTTGCTTTTGAAGCGGACTCGTGATTTCGTAACTCGTATTAACGCACCTGGGCAGAACGGCAGATTTAATCTCGGACCAATCCAGCACGACCCGCGAGGTTTAGAAAGCGGGGAGTTGAAAAATCATTTTAGAGGGAGGAACGGAATATGACCAAGCGACTCGGAAAGATGCTTATCGGGTTAGGAATTTCAATGTGCCTGGCGGGGTTGCCGCTCTTCGCGCAGCGAGGCGGCGGAGCCGGCCACGGCATGGGCGGCGGCATGGGCGGCGGCATGGGCATGGGGCAGCATCCCACCGGCGGTTTTGGGCAAGAACATAGCAACATGCCCGGCATGGGCGGCGAGCGGCAAAATCCAATGAACCACAGCCTCTCGCACCACTCGAACCTCGGCATGAATTCGCCCACCACCCTGCTGTCACAAAACACCAAGCTCTCGTCGCGTCTTCAATCGCTGCTGCCGGCGGGAACCAACGTGCAGGAGGCGGCGAGCGGCTTCAAGAATCTTGGGCTGTTCGTGGCGGCGGTTCACGTCTCTCACAACCTGGGCATTCCGTTTGACGAGTTGAAGTCGTCCATGCTCTCGAACGGCGATAACCTCGGCAAAGCGATTCACACGTTGAATCCGCACTTGACCAAAAAGCAAGTGAAGTCGAACGTTAAGAAAGCTCGCCGAGAGGCCAGCCACGACCTCAAGGAAGCTCGCTCCTAAGCTCGGGCGTTGGACCGGGGTGGAGCGTGAGGCAACGTCTCCGCCCCGGCCCGTCATCGTTTTCCCCTACCGCGCGCGACGGAGCCTGGCTGTTTTTCGAGCCACGCTCGCGCGACGGCTCCTCCAACCGCGAACCGAGCATTCCCACCTTTGGGACGCGAGGTGGTGGACGCCGCTTCTTTCTTCACCCCCGTCCGTTCCCCTGCGCCTTCTCACCCCAAACGTTGTATAATTCAAGCTAGCTCGAGTCCAAGACCGCACGGGACGGCGAGGTGGATGCATGGCGAGGAATGCGCGTCGTTCGCTCCAAGTGGTGGCGATTCTCCTCACGCTGGGGTTTGGCATTCTGATTGGCGCGCTGGTTTCAACCCACGTGCTGACCTCTTTTCGTTCAGCGTTGAGCTCGTCGCCGCAGCCGTTGCCGGCGCCCTCGCCCATCAAGCTCTCCAATTCCTTCGCCAGCGTGGTGGCGCGCGTGGAACCAGCGGTTGTCAACATCAACACGGAAACCACCATCCGCCTCCGCAGCGTGCCGCATGGCGGGCCGGGCGATCCCTTTGGCGGGCTGTTCGGTCATCTCTTCTCAGGCCCCGGCGCTGAGCGCGGCATTCCGGAGCGCAGCCTCGGCTCGGGCATTATTCTCGACCCCAAAGGCTACATTTTGACCAACGACCACGTCATCACGCGCAGTTACGACGATCGTCCCGTGGACCACATCAGCGTGACGCTTTCCGGCAACGACAGTCGCCGCTACACGGCCCGGGTGATTGGCGCCGACAAACTGACCGATTTGGCCGTCATCAAAATTGACGCAGGAAGGCCGCTGCCTTACGCCCAACTGGGCGATTCGAGTTCCATGCGCGTGGGCGACTGGGTGCTGGCGATTGGAAGTCCCTTTGAATTAAAGGACACGGTGACGGCGGGCATCATCAGCGCCCGTGGCCGCGAAATTGAACCCGGCCCCGATGGACAATTCAAGCGCTTCCTGCAAACCGACGCCGCCATCAATCCCGGCAACAGCGGCGGCCCGCTGGTGAATCTGGCCGGGCAAGTCATCGGCATCAACACCGCCATTGAAACCTCTGACGGCTCAAGCGACGGCATCGGCTTTGCCATTCCGTCCAACACGGCGCGCAAAGTCTATAACGCCCTCATCACCACCGGCCACGTGGAGCGCGGCGCCATTGGCGTGGCCTTTCAACCTCGCCAGAACCAGGCCTTGCTGCGCAGTTTTGGCGCCGATCATGGCGTGGTGATTGACAGCGTGCAGCCGGGCAGTCCTGCCGCCCAGGCGGGATTGAAACTGGGCGACGTGATTACGGCGATTGGCGGCCGCCCCATTCAGAATGGCGATCAACTGGTGCGCATCATTTCCAACACCCCCGTCGGCCGCTCCGTCCGGTTGGACTTTCTCCGCAACGGCAAGCCCCAAACGACGCATGTGGTGGTGGGCGACCGCAACGCCATTTTGGCGGAAAGCCATCCGCCTCTCGGCAACTCCAACCCGCGCAGCTCGCCGAGCCCGGTCGGCGGCGCCCTCGGCGTGACAGTTCAGAACCTCACTCCGGACCAATTTCGTCGGCTCAATAACTCACTGCACTTGGGCAGTCCGCAAGGCATTTGGGTTGCCGGCGTGGACCCGAGCGGCGTGGCCGCGGATATGGGCGTGATGCGCGGCGACGCCATTCTTTCCCTGAATCACCACCCGGTCCACTCGGTGGAGGAGTTTGAACGTTTGCAGTCGGCCCTGAAGGCCGGGCAGGATGTGCTGCTGCTCATTGCGCGGCAAAGCGGCCGACAGTTTGAACCGCTTTTTCTGGCGGACCGGATACCCGCCGCCAAGTGATTTTCGATGTCCGCTCGCCGCAACCCTCCCAGCAAGGCCTGCCGATGCGTCGCTTGGATGGCGGCGCTGGTCGTGGCGTTTCCGCTTGTGGCTCGCTCGGCGCAACCGCCCGCGATGCGGCGAAAGATTCAACCCCGCGCGCGTCTCCTGCGTCAAACTCGCGCTCGCCCCACAGTCCGTCGCGTCGTTCGCCGGCCGTATGACCGCCGCGTCGTCCGGCGTCGCTGGTGGGGCCCTCATCTCGAGCCGCATCGCGTCCGGCAAATCCAACGTGCGCTCATCCAAGCCGGCTATCTCACGGGCCCGCCCACCGGCGTGTGGGACCAAGCCACCACCGACGCCATGCGCCGCTATCAAGCCGCCAACGGCTTTGATGTTACCGGCCTGCCGGAAGCCAAGCCGCTCATGAAGCTCGGCCTCGGTCCGCATCCCTTGCCGCCCGGCGTGCCCGCCGCCACTCCCGCCGACGTGGACCCGAACCCGCCTGCCGACATCCCCAATCCCCCCGCCCACGCTTCCCGCCGCTAACCCTGTCGGCGCCGACCTCAACCTGCGTCACGGCCGGTTGCTCACCGTGGGCCGGTGAATTATCGTGGCCAAGGTCTTTTCCCACGCGCCACCGTTGGCAAAAGAATGGGTTGGCGCGGGCCGTCCCTCAACCTAGGAACCACCGCCTAAAATCCGCCTCTTGCCTCCGGTACTTTCATACTGTGGACCTCGTCGGCGCGAGGGCTTAAAATCGGCTTATCGAAAGGGGTTGCCTTTCGCTCGGAAGCGCGCTATAGTGGCGCAATTAACGAAGGCAGGGAGGGCTTTATGCATCGTCATTTCAACACCACGCTCATCGGCGCCATCGCTTTTTTGACGGCCTGCGGCATCGCCTTGGCGGGCGGCCAAGAGCCTCGGCCGGGAACGGTCATCGTTCCCCCGTCGAACGTCGAGCGGCCGCAAGACATCGGCAAGCGCGCCCATACCAACTTCTTGATCTTTATTCCCGCCGCGCGAAGCGGCAAGCAACCGGCACCCGCCACCAGTTCAGGGCCCAGCGGCGAAACGCCCAGTTCGCTCGCCTGCGTTTACCAGACGGGGCCAACGCCTGCAGCCGGCTGCCCCATCAGCAGCACCAATTACGACAACCCGACGGGCGGCGCGAACGTTATCGCCATCGTGGATGCCTATGACGATCCCACTGCGGCAAGCGACTTCCAAACCTTCTCTCAACAATTCGGCCTGCCTTCCGGCAACAGTTGCGGCGCGAGCGGCAAGGCGGCCTGCTTTACCAAAGTTTACGCCACCGGCTCGCAGCCCAAGGCCAATTGCAGTTGGGCGCAGGAAGAATCGCTCGACATCGAGTGGTCTCACGCCATGGCGCCCCACGCCCAAATCATTCTGGTCGAGGCCGCATCGAACAGCAACAGCAACCTCATGCAAGCCGTGAGTGTGGCGAGCAGCCTGGTTTCCCAGGGAGGTGGCGGCGAGGTTTCCATGAGCTGGGGCAGCAGCGAATTCTCCACTGAATCCACCTTCGATTCCTACTTCACAACCTCCGGCGTCACTTACTTCGCCTCAAGCGGCGATACCGGTGGCAAGGTCATTTGGCCCTCCGCTTCGCCCAACGTCGTCTCGGCCGGCGGCACCACCATCGTCCGTGATTCAAGCGGAAACTTCACCGGCGAAACCACGTGGACCGACGCCGGCGGTGGCCCAAGCGCTTACGAGCCCGTGCCCGGCTACCAAAGCGTCATCTACTCGCTGGCGCAACTCCTCAATGGCGCGCGCGGAACCCCCGATTTGTCCTTCGATGCCAACCCGGCTTCCGGCGTCTCCGTCTATGACAGCACGTCGTGCCAAGGGCTGAGCGGTTGGCTGGTTTTTGGCGGCACGAGCGTGGCCGCGCCTTCGCTTTCCGGCATCGTCAATGACGCCGGGGCTTTTTACGGCGGCTGGGACGACGGCAACAACAATGCCAGCGTCCAGAACAACCTCTACGAAAATTACAATAATATTTCAAGCGGCGGCCAAGTGTGCTCCTACACCAGCCCCTTTTACGACATCACCACCGGCTCGGCAGGCAGCTATCCCGCCACCGCTTGCTGGGATTTTGCGAGCGGCATCGGAAGCGACCGTGGATTGACCGGACCCAATCCGCCATCGAGCACCTCGTCGAGCGTCACGGTTTCTTCCGTCACGCTCAGCCCGTCAAGCGTCACCGGTGGCAGTTCGTCCACGGGAACCGTCACGCTAAGCGCTGCGCCTTCCGGCGGCGCCACCGTGTCGCTCACCAGTAGCGACCCTTCCGTTGCGTCGGTCCCAAGCAGCGTCACGGTCAACGCCGGCTCAACAAGCGCCACCTTCCCCGTCACGACGAGCACGGTAACGACTCAAACCAGCGTCACCATTACGGCCAGCTACAACAACTCAAGCGCCAGCGCCACGCTGACCGTCAACCCGGCCACCTCTTCGCCGACGGTTTCTTCCGTCACGCTCAGCCCTTCAAGCGTCACCGGTGGCAGTTCGTCCACGGGAACCGTCACCCTTACTGCCGCTGCGCCTTCTGGCGGAGCCGCCGTGTCGCTCACCAGTAGCTCTTCCGTCGCGCAGGTTCCAAGCAGCGTCACGGTGGCCGCTGGCTCAACAAGCGCCACCTTCACCGTCACGACCAGCACGGTAACGACTCAAACCAACGTCACCATTACGGCCAGCTACAACAACTCAAGCGCCAGCGCCACGCTGACCGTCAAGCCACCGCATGGTAACGGGAAAAAGCAACACTAGCGTGGCGCGGTCCCAGGCAGATTGACGCCCCGGTGGCACGGCCATCCTGGCCGTGCTTTGCCGGGAACGTGACCTCCATTCGCCTCGTATAAAAATATCCCGCGTCTAACGGGTTTTGATGATTGACCTGGAAGAGTCAACCGGTTAGCGTGCTCGATGTGACCGGCAACACTCGCGGACTTTCCATGCGCGAATACGTGACTCAAATGGCGGAGGAGATGACCGCTCGGGTCAACCATCAGCGCGAGACCATGCTCAAGCTGATCGAGGTTCAAGAGCAGAACGGCGGCCCGATTCCTTATTGTCCGCTGGTGGATTGCTCGCCGCGCCGCAACTATCGCGCCGCGCTCACCGAGGCGGTGCGCGTGCTGGAAGAAACGCGGCGCTCCTTCAAATCGAAGCAGTTGGAGGAGCTGCGCAAAAAGCTCCAGGCGATGCTGGCGGAAGACGCCGATCGAAGTTTGTAAGTTGTTCAATTAAGCAGGGTCCGAACGTCTGACGGTCCCGCCGAAGAGCGGGAAAGTGCGGGCGTAACCAAGAGGCTGCGGCGCAAGGCGCGCCAAGCGGCCCGGCGGTTACGCCCTTTTTTATTTCTCCGAGCTTTGCACAGCGAGTTGACCCAAGGCCTGCCGTCACGGAAAGGCTGGCGACGGGGCTGTGTGCGCGGCAGCGCGCGGGAGGACGGATATGGAACCAACGGCTTACGGCCCTATTCCCATTCGGCATTCTTTCCTTCACGAGAAGGGGATTTTCAAGTTTAGCTGGCTCAGCGGCGCGCTGATTTTTCTGGCGCTGAGCGGTCTCGCCATCTGGCTCGCCCCCTTCAGCGTGGCCACGCAGGTTTCGGTGCTGGTGCATACCGCGCTCGGCATCATCATTCTTATTCCGCTGACGTTGTGGCAGGCCAGCCATTGGCTCGCCACGCGCAAAGTGCGGCGCTCGTTCCGCAAGTTTTGCGCTTACACCGGCTTTTGGACCATGGCCGTGACCACGGTCTCGGGCGTGGTGCTCACCTGGCAAGCGGCGTTTTCCCTCTTCACCAGCCATTTTTGGGATCGCGTCCATTTGTGGAGCGGCATCGCAGCCTTGCCTTTCCTGGCTTACCACGTCTATCCGCACGCCAAAAAGCAGAATGCGAATGGCTCGAGCCCGGCCAACGGTCAACCTGCATTGAATGGTCAAGCCGGTTGGGTTCAGCCGGATTTCCGTCCCGGCCGCCGTCACATGTGGGCCATGGCCGGGGTCACGGTTGCTGCGCTGGCGCTCATCGTGGGAGGGCTGACGCTTGCTTACACGGCTTACGCGCCCAACTTCAGTCATTACTCCTTGCCGGCCGGCTACAAATTGCCTTATGGCAAAGACCCGTTCGCGCCCAGCATGGCGATGACGTCAACTGGCGGGCCGGTCGCGCCCCAGCTTCTGGCCGATTCAAAATCCTGCGGCGCCTCCGGTTGCCACACCGAGATTTACGAGCAGTGGCGCTCCAGCCCGCACCGATGGTCTTCCGAAGACAAATTCTTCCAAGCCGTGCAAGCGGCCCTGATCCACGCTGAGGGCGCGCCCGCCACCCGCTACTGCGCCGGTTGTCACGACCCGGTCTCCTTGCTCTCCGGCTACAAAAACGCCAGCACCAGCATTGAAGCTCCGGGCTATAAGGAAGGCAGTTCCTGCGTGGCGTGCCACTCCATGCAGCGCGTGGACGTGCAAGGCAACGGCAACTACGTCTGGGCGCCGCCCAAGCCTTATCTCTTCGAATACAAGCACGCCGGCCGCGCCACGGCGCTCACGCATTTTCTGATTCGCGCTTATCCCCGGCAACACGACGCCGACTACAATTTGGCGCTGGTTCGTCAGCCGGTTTCTTGCGCTTCCTGCCACAAGCAATTTATCAACAAACAGATCAACCACGTGGGCTTCGTGCAACTCCAAAATCAGTATGACGAATGGCGATTGGGCAAATGGAACGCCAACCCGAATCCTGCTGACCGGCTGCGCTGCCAGCAATGCCACATGTGGCTCACCAAAGCCCCCAGCTTGGCCTTGGCGGACCCTTACGATTTGAAGGATGGGCATGGCCTTGAAATGCGCAATCATTGGTTTGCCGCCGCCAACCAAGTCATGCCGGCCATGCTCCACGTTTATGGTTGGCGCGCCCAAACGCGCCGGGTCATCCAATGGCTGAAGGGGGAAAAATACGTTCCGGAAATCGCCAAGATTTGGCCGAAAGGCCCGGTCATCCCGCTGCGCATCATCGCCCCCGCCTCGCTTCGACCCGGCCAGCCGGCGGACGTTCGCGTGGTTCTCACCAACAACAAAGCGGGGCACGGCTTCGCCACCGGGCCGCTCGATTTGATTCGCGCCTGGGTGGAAGTTGAGGTTCGTGACCCGCAAGGTCGCGTGATTTTCCATTCCGGCGAACTCACCGCGCAGAACCACGTCGAGCCGGGCACGCTCGTCCTGCGGGCTATCGGCGTCAATCCCGAAGGCCAGCCGGTGGTTCGTCATCACCTCTGGCACTACGTCGGCACGATTTCGCGTCGCGCGATTTTCCCCGGCTATTCCGATATGTACGAATACAAATTCACCGTTCCACGCCACGTCCAAGGTCCGCTCACCGTGACGGCGAGCCTTCGTTACCGAAAAGCCAATCAATACTTCATGAACTTTGTTTTTCCCCATCAATTCATCAAGGCGCCCGTCACGACGATGTCCCGCGGCACAGCGGAAATTGCGCTGCTGACGGGAGCCGCAACTTCCTCGGCGTCGGCGCTCGCGGCGCCTGGCGCGGCCGCTTCGCGCGCTCGCCGCAACGCTTCGCGCGCCGTCTCCCGCCCGCGCGGAGAACGGCGATGACCCGACGGGACCTGCTTCGCTCCGGCGCGGTGATGCTCGCAGGCCTTGCCGAGGGATGCTCGCGGCGCGCTTCCAAGCAAAAACCGGATGTCTTCAACAGCGCGGCGCGCAAACTCGCCGGCGACAATCCCGGCGTCGTGTTTACGGATGTCACGCGCCAGGCCGGCATTGATTTCGTCCATTCTTCCGGCGTGCGCACCCACCAACTCCCGGAAGACATGGGTCCGGGCGCGGCCTGGGGCGACTACGATAACGACGGCTGGCCCGACCTTTATCTCGTCAATCAGCCCGGCCCCTGGGGCGCAAAGCCCACCGCCGAGGATCCTTTCAGCCACCTCTACCACAACAACGGCGATGGAACCTTCACCGACGTCACCCTTCGCGCCGGCGTGGCCAATCGTGGCGGCTACGGCATGGGCGCGGCTTGGGGCGATTACGATAACGACGGCCACCTTGACCTCTACGTCACCAATTACGGCCGCTCGGTGCTCTACCACAACAACGGCGATGGAACCTTCACCGACGTCACCGACCGCGCCGGGGTCGCCAACCATCTTTGGGGAATGACCCCCGTCTGGATAGACTACGATAACGACGGCTATCTGGATCTCTACGTCACCAACTATGCGGATTACAACCTGCAAAGCGTGCCTTCGGGCGCCACCGCGGCGGAGTACGGCATCAACGTTCCCTTCACTTTGAATCCCGCCTCTTTTCGTCCCCTCCCGAATCGCCTTTATCACAACAACCGCGACGGAACGTTCACCGACGTCGCGCCGCAACTCGGCGTGGCCAATCCGAGCGGACGGAGTTTGACCGCAGCCTTTGCGGATTTCAATCTCGACGGCTGGCAGGATTTCTACGTAGGCAACGACATTGCTTCGAACCGCATGTACCTCGGCTTGGGCGGCGGGCGGTTCAAGAACATCACCGCCGCGTCCTGGACGGAAGACAACCGGGGAACGATGGGCATCGCCATTGGCGATTATGACAACGCCGGCGACCTCGACATGTACCTCACGCACTGGCTAACGCAGGGCTTTTCCCTTTATGAAAATCTCTGGATGGCGCAAGGCGGGCGCGGCCCGCTCCACTTTTCCGATGTCGCGGAGATGTTCGGCTGCGGAGAAATTGCCATGGGCGACGCCGGATGGAGCACCTTCTTCTTCGATTTTGATAACGACGGATGGCTGGACATCCTGGCCGTCTGCGGTTCCACGCTCGAGAACAAGGCGGACACCACCCAGCTCATTCCCGAACGGCCTTTCCTGTTTTGGTCCAAGGGCCAAAATGGTTTCTACGACCTGGCGCGCTCCGGGGCGGCGGGCCCCGCGCTTCAGCAACCCTTGGTCGGTCGAGGCGCCGCCTGCGCCGATTTTGACCGCGACGGCGACCTCGACATGATCATCATGACGAATCGCGGCCGTCCGCTGCTGCTGCGCAATGACGGCGGCAATCGAAATCACTGGCTCGCCGTGCATCTGGAGGGAACGCGCAGCAACCGTTCGGGCTATGGCGCCAAGGTCTATCTCACCTCGAACGGCCAGCGCCAGTTCCGGCAATATGGCGTGGCGGGAGCGTATCTTTCCCAATGCGCGCCTGAAGCCTGGTTTGGGCTCGGCCAAAGTTCAAGCGTCGAGAAAGTTGAGATCCTCTGGCCGAGCGGCCTTCAGCAGACCCTCCAAAATCTTCCCTCGAATCTCATGCTGAGCGTGACGGAAGGCCAAGCCGGTTGGACAGCGCTGCCCCAAAAGCCGAACCCGGTGCCTCATTAGACGGCGCACGATCCGTCTTCGGGTGCGGCGGCTCGCGCTTCTTGTGGGTGCCCGACGGCGCACACCTCGCCCTCGTTTTGCCTCAAACCTCATTTCGGCGCGGGAGGTGTCCCGGGAAAATCCGCCTACTTTGCCAGGGCGCGCACGCCGCTCGCCCGGGGGCCTTTTTCACCGCGCACCACTTCAAACTCCACGGCCTCGCCTTCCCGCAAGCTATCGAAGTTGAGTCCCTGAAGAGCGCTACGGTGGAAAAACACTTCCGTGCCCTCGGAGGTCCGAATGAATCCAAAACCTCGGTCACGGAGAATACGCTTGATCGTCCCTTGCACAGCCACCTCCTGCGCGCATAAAAAGAGCCGACTTTCAGGGGGGAATTGCTCACGCCCCGACGGAAGCTGTCCCTTCTTTGCGTGCCCGAACTCTATCAACCCCCATCGCAAATGTCAAAAGGAAGTCTGGATCTTGGGGAGTCCGCTCGGCTTGTCAACGCTTAGCCGCTCGAGGGGGACGGTGGGCCAAACGACGCTACCGCGCTCGGCAACGAGTCATAGCGTTCAAACACCGTGCTCAGCCGGGTGATTTGCAGCAGGTCGTGCACTCGCCGCGTCAAGTGCAGCAACTTCAAGTCGCCGCCCTGTTTGCGCACCGTGGTGTAGGCGGCGACCAGCGTGGAAAGGCCGGCGCTGTCAATGTAAGTGATTTCGCCCAAATCCAGCACGATCCGCAATTGCCCGGCGCGCGCGCACTCGGAGATTTTTTCGCGCAGCGCCTGGGTCTCATCTCCGAGCGTGATGCGCCCTCGCGCATCCAGCACCAGGACGTCACCGATCATCTTCTCCACCAGGTAGAGGGTCATGCGTCCTCCTCCCCGACCTTGGAGGGCTTGGGGTTCTTCTTCTCGATAGCGGCCATCATAGCACGAGGCGGAAACACCAGCGGTTTTTTGTCCCCCTCCCGCGCGCTCCTAACCGCCGTCTGACCGAAAATCGGTGACACGTAGCGCAGAGGTTGCGCGGCGCAACCTCTGCGGCTCGTGCCGCTGCCCCACCGCAAAGAACCGCAGAGTTTCCGAACGCGTAACCCCGCGCCACGCGCCGGGCCGTTCAACCCTCGCGGCCGTTGACCTGGTCCCCGTCCCTTCGCTGCCACCGCCTGATTGCCGCTGTTTTGCGTGGCACGGGCGTCCCGCCCGTGGCCGGACACCTCCAGGATAGCCGTGCCACAACAAACCTTGACCGCGAAATCGCCCAAACCGACGCCGAAATTGATAACCTGGTGTACGAGCCTTACGGCATCACGGACGAGGAGCGTAAAATCATCGAGGGCGCACGGAATGGTTGATGTTCTCTATGTCCGGCACCGCGGTTTGAATATTTGAATATGAGCCGCCGCCGCGCTACACTAATGGTGAGAGACGGGACGAAAGCGGGACGGAGGAGATGGAGGAAACGGTCTCGGACCCGCTGGGATTCCAGGCCATCCTGACCGATGAATGCTGGCGGCACATCATTCAGCGCCATCCCGAAATGCGCTCGTTCAGAGAACGCGTGGCAGAGGCCATCCGCCAGCCTGACGGTGTTCACTTGGGCAAAAGGGATCCCGGGCGGAGAGTTTACCGCAAGCGGTACATGGATGTTCCCGGGCTCGGAGGTCCGCTCGACCTGCTCGTGTTCGTCGGCAATTCGGACGGATACGTGGCCACAGCTTACTTCGCCGCGTACTCATTTCGGATGCTAGGGGAATTGATATGGCCTTCCAACAGGAGCTGAAGTTCGAGAAGCTGGACTACAGCTACGACCGCCGGGGTGACGTGCTGGATATTTCGTTCGGTCCCCCGGCTCCAGCGGTGGCTCTGCAAGTTGAAGACTGGCTGGCTATCCAGGTGCGGCTGAACCCTCCTCCCACGCTTCAGGGGATGACCATCGTCGGGTCTAAGAAGATATTTGACAAAATCAGCCAGTATGCCGAGAGAGAGTTGCCTAAGCGGGTGAGGAGACTGGCCCGTACCGTGGTTTCGGTAGCCTACAACGACGCATCGGACACACTCGTCTATCGCATCGAGGAAAGCGAGACATTCGCGCGCCGATGGCTACGAAGGCTTTCGGGCCGCCGCGCAGAGAAGCTCTCGATCTTCGAGCCGCTTTCGCGAACGACCGGCAACCGGTCCCTAAGTAATGTTTATGTGGAAAAAAGCCTGCCCTCCAACGATATTGTGGGAATAAAAATTCTTGAATTCACCAAGTGCGGTCCCTCGGCGTTGGAAGGAGTCTTCGGGGCCATGATTGACACCCTCTTCGAGCCTGCCGCTCAGCGCGACGAAAACATTCATCTGATCACCAACGCGGTGATTGCGCGATTCGACTGGCAAAGATTTGCCGCGCTCGCCGCATAACCCGTTCCCACGATATCGGTAGCCGCAATCCGTCAACTGGCGGACCCCGTCAATCCGTGGTTGGAGGAAGCGGATAGCGCAGAGGTTGCGCCGCGCAACCTCTGGGGCTCGGGCCGCTGCCCGCCGCAAAGAACCGCAGAGTTTCACACTCCCCACCTCCGCGCCACGTGCCGGGCCGCTCAACCCTTGCGGCCGTTGACCTGGTCGCCGTCCCTTCGCCGCCACCGCCTGGTTGCCGCGGCTGACGCCACAAACGCCGCAGCAGGTAGCGCAGAGGTTGCGCGGCGCAACCTCTGCGGCTCGGGCCGGTGCCCCACCGCAAAGAACCGCAGAGCTTCACAACGCATAACCCCGCCCCACGTGCCGGGCCCTTCAACCCTCGCGGCCGTTGACCTGGTCGCCGTCCCTTCGCTGCCACCGCCTGGTTGCCGCGGCTGACGCCACAAACGCCGCAGCAGGTAGCGCAGAGGTTGCGCGGCGCAACCTCTGCGGCTCGAGCCGGTGCCTGCCGGAAAGAACCGCAGAGTTTCACAACGCATAACCCCGCGCCACGCGCCGGGCCGCTCAACCCTCGCGGCCGTTGACCTGGTCGCCGTCCCTTCGCTGCCACCGCCTGCTTGCCGCGGCCGACGCCACAAACGCCGCAGAGGAGCGCCAACGACGCGCGCCTCTGCGCTACTCGCTGCGAGGTGAGCCGACGGCTAGGGATCGTTGGAGGGTTCGAGCGCCCAGCGGTTTTTCCTGAGAAACTCTTCCACCAAGCCCAGGTCGGAGGAACCGCACAGAATCAACCGGCACAGCTCATCCGCTTGCCCGACGCGCGGGTCCACCTTGGCGGCTCGCTGATAAATCTCCCGGGCTTGGCGCGGGTGTTTCTCTTTCCACAGAGCGACGGCTTGGAGCACGAGCGCGGCGGCCGAGCGCGGGTTGGCCGCCAACGCCTCGGCGCACTCTTCAAGCGCGGCGTTGAGGTGCCCCTGCTTCCAAAACACCAGCGCCATCAGGCGATGCCCCGCCGCGTCTTCGGGATGGTCGGCGGTCAACGACGAAGCCAGCTTCTGCGCCGCCGCCACGTCGCCTTGGCGCAGCAGCGCCAGGCCCAGCTCCGTTTGCGCCGCCGCAAATGCGGGTTGCTCGGCAACCACCTGTTGCAGCATCTTCGTGGCCTTCGCCGCTTGCCCCGCTCTCGCCAACAACTTGGCCAACTCAAATTCCGCCTGCCAGTCGCTCGGATTTAACGACAGCGCTTTCTCGAGAAGTTGCCGCGCCTCGGCGCCCTTGCCGGCGCGCAGCTCCAGGCGAGCCAGCGGCACGTAGGCCGCTTCCAACGTGGGAGCAACTCGCAGGGCCTGGGCAAAATCTTCCGCCGCTTGGCGCTCGCGATGCTCCGCCAGCGAAATTTCTCCCAGCCCGAAATAGGCCACGCCGCTGTTGGGATTCAAACTCAGCACGGCCTTCCATTGCCGTTGAGCGCCCGCCTCATCGCCGGTTTTGAGCAGCGCCAAGCCCATGGCGGTGCGTGCCGACGCCTGCTCGGCGGGTGAAGTGGCCAGGGAGAGTGCCTGTCGGGCCTCTGTCAAAGCGCGGCGCGGATGATGCCTGGCAAGTTCCGCGTTCGCCAGGGCCAGCCGCAAGGAGAAATCCCGCGGATGGGCCTCGACCGCTTTTTGAATCGCCTCGAGCGGCGAATGGGAAGACGAGCTCCCGCCCTGCGGCATGGCGCGGCAAGGCACGACGGCCACCCACGCCGCAAGCCACAACCACGCGAGCGCACCCCAACCGCACGCACCTGAGCCCGGCGTTATCCCGTCAATGCGCCAGACGAATCTGCTTGGGGTCATGGATGACAATCTCCGCTCGCCCGCCGTAACTGACAATTTCCCCCACCACAGCGATTCTCCGCCCTTCGAGCGCGCTCACGTTGCCGAAACGGGATCGGTCGGAAGCAAAAATCACCGTGCTGAACGGGCACCGACGATAGTCTTGGCAAAAATCCAAAAACGTATTCCCCGAACGCGAAGTGAAAACCCGCAGCACCCGGCCCGTCACGCATCCGTTCTCGCCCGTGTGGAGAGCGGCTTGGTGGAAGTCCACGCACCCGCCCGTTCCGTTGGACGCGCCGGTTGAAGGGACAAGCGCCGCCGCCGCTCGCCGACGCCCCAACCGATACGCTACCAGGGCGCTGAGCGCCGCTGCCGTCACCACCACCAGCCCAACTGCGGCCCATTGCTTGCGGCCCATCGCGCTCTCCCGCCCCTCGCGTCAAACGCCGTCGGCCAGTATAGCAGGGAGAAACGCGCCCGCGCTGACCACGCAGAGGAACATGAGCTCGGTCACGCCGCGCTCGGCGGCGAGCGCCCTGCTGTAGGATAGCCAACAGCCAGACCCGCGTACCAAGCGAGGCGCAAGACTCAGGCGCGGCATCGGCCCGCGCTTCAGCAGCGGTTTCCAGATTCGCCGACCGCACGAGCCTCCTCTCCGGGAACGTCGCGCGCTTTGCAGGATTTCAGGTTTCAGAAGGTTTCGCGGGCGTTTGGCGGCTCGGTGTGCAGGGTGGGGGGAACGTTTGCAGGGTAGCCACCGAGCCGCCTCGGAAGCGCCACTCATTTGATGGTTATAGCGTAGTTGCTTGGCGTCGGCCAGTCAGTGATTTTCGTCACATGCTAAACAACATTCCTCAGCCCCCATAGAAAGCTCAAATAATGATGCTATCTCCTGTGGAATGAGGCAGATGCAGGAACAAAGCGATTCCAGGCCGCCCCCTTAAAACCGAAACCGATAGCGCAATTCCCCATAAATCTCTCGCGGGTTCACAAAATGCGTCCCGCCAAACGTATTGCTGTTGTCCAGCAAGTATCGAGCATTGGCCACGTTCAAAACGTTGATATCCACTGACCAATTCTCGCTTAACGTTTTCCCCACCGCCAAATCCACTGTTGTGTGCGAAGGCAAATGCTTTGGGCCATTGCC
>JAKASC010000192.1 GCA_021828245.1 Acidobacteriota bacterium | reverse complement strand
CTGCAGCTTATGCCAACCCGGCGCCCGGGACCTTTGGCAATAACGGTCGCAATACCCTCATTGGACCTGGATTTGCAGACATGGATCTCAGCATTGCGAAATCGTTTCCGCTTCACTTTGAGCAGACGCGGCTACAAATCCGGGCGGACATGTACAATGCGCTCAATCATGTCAACTTCGGCAATCCGGATGCCAATGTGGGGCGGAGCCCGACCGGCGCCTTGGCTGATCCTACGGCCGGCACCATTACCGGCCCGGCTGGCTTCAACGGCAACATGCGAATCATACAACTCGGCGCTCACCTCATCTTTTAGCCGCGCGTTCTCTGGGATAGGCGCAAGGTGACCGGACCGGGCATGCGGCTTCGGGGCAGGCCGCGACTCAGAAGCGTCCTGGAGCCGACTCCTTTCGGGTTCGCGCTGTCTTGCCTGGCATGAGGCAAGCCTCTACAATCCTGGAAGCCGGAGTTCGTATGGAGGCCTCAGCCAATGCCCGCAGGGAACAATTTCAGGGAATGACGCGAGTTATGGGCGTCCGGCAGTTTTTCCGATGGAGGGGTTGGTCTAGCAAAACTTCCCGGCGAGTGGCCAGCGATTTCGGCAGCGCTTGCGGGCGGACGACGCTGCTTCTTTTGCTTATGGCGTTGTTTCTCACAAGCTTGAGAGCTCAATCCTCATCGTCAAGCACGGCTGAGGTTCAAAGATATCTTGCGCGCGGCGAGGCGGCATTGAGGGCCAAGGACCCTGTAACGGCCGCGAGAGAATTCCGCAAGGCCCTTGCTCTGGACCCCAAAAACACCGAGGCTTACACGGACTTGGGCATCATTACGTTCTTTCAGGGCAACTTTCGGCAGGCCTCAACCTACTTGCGCAAAGCTCTGTCCTTAAATCCTTCCCTCGCCAAAGCCGAGGCGTTACTGGGGATGTGCGAGACAAGAATGGGAGAGAGCTCGGGAGTAGAGTTGCTGGCGAAAGCCTTCCCCAAAGTGAAAGACAAGCCGGTGCGAGTTCAGGTGGGTCTTGAACTGGCGGCGATTTACTACCGCCGGGGCAGCCTCGATAGCGCGGCCGCGGTGATGCAGTCGCTGATGGAACTCGCGCCCGACAACATCGAGGTCTTGTACCTTGCGCAGCGAGTGTATTACGACTTGGCTGACGACACGCTCAATAAGCTGGCGCTCCTCGCGCCCCGCTCCGCGCTTATGCAGGAAGTGATCGCCGAGCGCTTGGTGAACAACGGAGACCTCCGGGACGCTATCAAGTACTACAAAAAGGCGCTGCAGGCTGACCCCCGTTTGCCGGGCGTTCATTTCGAGCTAGGAGAAGCGCTCCTAGAGTCCTCCCCCAACGACCCTCTTGCGCAAGCCGCGGCGGAAAAGCAATTTGCAATGGCCATCCAGATGGATGGAGACAGCCCGGACATCGAATGTCTGCTCGGTCAAATTGCTCTGCAGCGGGCCAACCTCAAGAGTGCCTATGTCCACTTCGAGCGCGCTTCCGCAATGGACCATGCGAGCGGACAAGCGCAGTTGGGGCTTGGGAAAGTCTTGATGAGCGAGGGAAAGCCGCAAGAGGCGATCCCACACCTGCGCGAGGCGGTCCAATCCTCGCCTCTCAACGGGGAAGCACGTTATCAGCTCGGAATGGCGTACCGGGATTTAAATATGCCGGAGAAGTCGCGTCACGAACTGAAACTGTTTCACGAAATACGGGAAGCCAAGGCGCAGGTACGGCAACTCTTCCGCGAAATGAACAAGAGTTCGCTCACCTTGGACGAGGAGCTCTCGGGCGCGGCCCATTAGCCGCTCCACCATGAGTGGCGGCCGCCGCGTCCGGAATGAGAGGAGATGCGGAGCTTTTTTCTTGATGGATGTCGCTCGCGGGCAGCCCGAGAGATAAGTTTCCTCCGCTTCGATGGGCACCCGACAACCGAGGGAAGGATGGCAGGCACAGCATGAACCGAAATCGCCGACAATTCTCGTTGCGCTCGGTCGTAACCCGCGGAAGGAACCGCCTTCGCGGGGTTGTGATTACAGCCTCGGGCGTGGTTCTGAGCCTTATGCTCCCCCTGGCGGCGCGGGCTCAATATATCATCGGCGCGGATGTTTCTTTCGCAAGGCAAGCCGAAGCCGAGGGGACCGTGTTCAGAAACAAAGGCAAGGCAATGCCGGTCCTGCAAATCCTCAAGGACCATGGCTACAACTGGGTCCGCTTAAGGTTGTTTGTGCATCCCACAAACCTGCCGAACAATTTGCCCTACACCATTGCGTCAGCGCAGGCTGCCAAGAAGCTGGGATTCAAATTTCTTCTTGATCTCCACTATTCGGACACCTGGGCGGACCCCGGCAAGCAATTCACGCCCAACGCTTGGCTCGGCATGACGCATGAGCAACTGGTGCGGGAGGTCTATACCTACACTCGCAACACCATTGAAGCCTTCCGCAAGGCGGGAGTTCTGCCCAACATGGTGCAGATTGGCAACGAGATTACCAACGGCATGTTGTGGCCGGACGGCAAACTTCCGGACCACTGGAAACAGTTTACGGATTTGCTGAAGGCCGGCGTCAACGGGGTGGACGCGGGCCACGGCAACCAGCCGCGGCCGCTGATTATGATTCACATTGACCGCGGTGGCGACTGGAAAACCACCCATTATTTTTTTGACCATCTGGCGAGATACCATGTCCACTATGATGTGATTGGCCAGTCCTATTACCCGTGGTGGCAGGGAAGCCTGGACGACCTGCGGTATAACCTCTACATGACGGCCACCACCTTCCACAAACCCATCGTTCTCGCCGAGGTCGCGTACACGTGGGAAAAGCCGACTTTCCACGTGCCGGCCAAGTTCAAGAAACTCCATCCGAAGTTCCAGATGCCGCCGCCGCCGTTTCCGATAACGCCCGAGGGACAGAAGCAATTTCTCCAGGCTGTCTTCCGCACGGTTCTGGATACTCCGGACAACCTGGGCAAAGGCCTTTTCTGGTGGGAGCCCGCCGTGCCTGCCCAATCGCCACTAAGAGCCCGCGGATTCTTTGACGATTCTGGAAACGCGCTGCCGGTGATCACGGTGTTTGACGAGTACACGCGACGATAACCCACGTCAGGGGTCGCGGGAAAGAAATCCGGCTTGCTTGATCAATCGCTGGAAAGAAGATCCTTGTCTCGCGGGCAACTCTCTTTTTGGACGGCCCCACGCTGGGCCCTTGCTGGCCCCATGGAGAGCAATTCGAGTTTTCCATTTTTTCATTATTGGACCGATTCCGGGTAAGCGAGAACGTCAAGCCGAGCGGCCCCAACCCAGGGCGAGGCCCCGGCGCGGCGATGGGGAGGCAAATTATGCATGTTGAATCGAGGATAAGCGGGCGAAGCTTCGACTGGACAAGTCTTTTTGCCGGCCTGCTTTTGCTGGCGTCCTGCACGGCCTTTGCGTCCACGCGGGTCAATCTCGACGGCTACTGGCAATTCAAGACAGACCCTTCGAATCAGGGGGCATCGGAAGGCTGGACCAAAGCAAAGCCTGCCGGCACAACGATGGTCCGGGTTCCGGGAACCTGGAGCATCATGCGGAAATATTATTATTATGTTGGCCATGCGTGGTACTTCAAGACGTTCGCTTATCCTGCGCTCACCCGCGACGAGCGCGTTGAGATCCATTTTGGCGCCACGTTCTACAGTTCACATGTCTGGCTGAACGGGACCGAGTTGGGTAGTCACCAGGGCGGTTACACCAGCTACTACTTCAACGCCACGCCATACCTCAAGCCGGTCAATTACCTGGCTGTTGAGATCAGCAATCAGCCCGGCGTCGCCACCATTCCTGGCTGGGCCATGCGAGGTAGCAACCGGCCGGGCAGCTGGTACGACTGGTGGCCCTATGGCGGCATCGTGCGCCACGTCTGGCTCAAAGTCAGCGCGCCGCAACTGGTGCGATGGCAGCAGATTCTCAGTACCGTTACCGGCGCTGGCGCGACGGTCACCGACCACGTGCATCTTGAGAATCATGTCTCTCGAGCGACCCGCGCACGGCTGTCTCTAAAAATCCTAGGACCTCACGGCGACGTTGCGGCCATCGCCGGGGAGCCGGTTGCGCTGCCGCCGGGCAAAAAGGTCGTCACCATCAACCTTGACCTTCACTCGGTCAAGCTGTGGAGTTTTGACAATCCGAATCTCTATCGGATGGAAACCGTGCTCACCGGGCCGCGCGGGCAAGTGCTCGATTCGCGCGCGGACAATTTTGGCGTTCGCACTATTGTGATTCACGACCGCAAACTTTACCTCAACGGCCATGTCGTCCGTCTCACGGGCATTGACCGCCACGAGGATTCGCCGTGGGAGGGTTTGGCGGAAACCGAGGGAACCATCCTACACGATTTTGACGACATGAAGAACCTGCAAGTCACGCTCACCCGCCCCGTGCACTATCCGCAAAATCCCCTGATCTACGATTTTTGCGACCGGCACGGCATCCTGCTGATCCCTGAAATTCCGCTCTGGCACTTCAGCGCCAGCCAGTTTGCCAACCCCAAAGTGATTACGCTCGCCAAGCGCATGATGCACGCGGTGATTGAGCAGGACGGCAACCATCCCAGCATCTTTGCGTGGAGCGTCTGTAATGAAAGCGCCACCGACACGC
>JAKASC010000191.1 GCA_021828245.1 Acidobacteriota bacterium | reverse complement strand
TGCAATGTTGAAGCCCAAGCGTGAGTGGCGACCAACGAGCAGGAGCTTATCATCTCCCCGACGGGGTTCTCGGGCGTCGCCCAAAGAACCGGCGGATCGGGCCAAAGTTGAGCGAGCGTCGGCGCCAAGCGCCCGTCGCCCATGGTCGTTTGCAGCAGAACCAGCGCGCTCACGCCCTGGTCGTTGCAGGCTGCCACCGCGCGTCGCAAGGATGGATCGTCAATGGCCTTTTCCGGAGCCTCAAAGACCGGCAGCCCCAATTCCGCCAGGCATTGGCGAACCCGAGCGTCCATCTGCCGGCCCCATTCCATGTCAAAACCGGGGCGTCGTCGGCCGACAAAAATCACCCCCACCTTGGGCACGAAAGCGCCTGCCCCACGGTGTTCACCGCCGGCCTCGTTCATTTTCTCAATGGTTGGAGTCGTTATTCCCATGTCCACCCCCGGTGGTTCCAAGCTCGGCGCGCCGCCAGGTCGGAAAGATGATTGCGAACTCCGGCCTTCGGTTGGAAAATCTCCTTCTAACGCCATGCTCGAAGCAGGTCCATTTGCTGCCAACGTTCCGCTGCCATTCGGCGCGCGGCCTCTTCAATGTCTAGGTTTTCATGAACAATGGCGATGACGCCGGCCGCAAGAGCGCGCGGGTCTTCGCGGGAGGCAAAGGAAACGTTCCGGCCCACCATCACGCCGCGCACATTGGCTCCCGCCCGCATTCCGGCGGCAAAATCGGCCAGAATGCTCGCGCTTTCTTCTCGCGGCGGACCGCCCAGCATCAAGATGGGTAAGGTGGTGGCGCGCACCACGCGCTCAAAGCCTTCCGTATAAGAGAGTTTCAAAAAGGTTCGAGAGGAAGATTCGCCCAAGGCCGAGGCCGCGCCGGCATCGCGCACCAGCGTTTCCACCGTCTTGACCGTTTCATAGCCGCCCTCAGCCTTTCTTCGCACGGTCATGGGCTCCAAAAACGCATAGAGGTCTTCGCGATACAGCTCCGTGATGGCTTGGGCGCAGTCATGAACGGCTTGGATGGAGCGCGCGTCCTCGGCGTCGAGGCGGTACATCAGCTTCCCGCCGTCAAAATTCATCCGCTTGAGCTGCCGGACGGTGAAGCTCGTAAAGCGGTCGTCAATCTCTCCTTCCACGCCCGCGTGCCCGCCGCGATTCATGCAGCCAATCAGAACTTTATCATCGAGCAGTGACGCGCCGCCAGCCTCGCGCACGAGAGCGTTCACTATCAGCACATCCTCCATAAAATCCGTCGTGCCCATGATGCCGTCGCAGCCGGGGGTCGTGAGGACGCGCAGCGCCCGCGCCAAATAGTCGTGACGATGGCCCATGCCGAGCGGATCCCCGCGCAACTCCGTCACGCGACGGCCCGGGTGGTCCGTCGCCAAAATCACCAGCTTGCCGTCCCGCGTCAATCGCGGCCGCCGTCGGCGTCGCCAAGCCTCCGCCAAAATAATTTCAGGCCGCTCGACGCGAACCTCCGTAATGGCCTCGTAGAGCTTCCTGGGCAGGAACTCTTCGTAAGGAAATTGAACCTCGGGACCTCTTTGCTCGGCGGTCATCGTCATGGTCATGGTGGAAGGGCTATTATAATCCGCAGCGCGAGCGTAAGCCATCGTACCTCAGCCCCGCGCGAACGCAGCCTCGGTGCCTCCGCACAGATTATATCAGATATCAGCAGTTGAATGGACGCCGCAAGGTGCACCCCTGTCAGGTCGCGGCCCAGCCGAGGGGACCCCGTCCGGCAGCGAACCCCGTTATTTAAGCAAATGGAGCAGGTCCGCTTCGCTTAGAATGGGAATGCCGAGGGCGCGCGCCTTATCAAGTTTCGAGCCGGGATCCTCGCCGACCACCACATAGTCGGTCTTCTTGGAAACTGAACCCGTCACGCGCCCCCCGGCCGCTTCAATGCGGCGGCTGGCTTCTTCCCGTGAAAGGTGGGGAAGGGTTCCAGTGAGCACAAACTGCTTGCCGGCCAACTTACCGAGGCGTTTCCTCTCCGCTCGCTGCTCGAACTGCAATCCGGCTTGACGGAGTTTCTCGAGAACGGCGCGATTCCTTTTCTCGGCGAAGAATTCCGCGATGCTGGTGGCAATCTTCGGGCCCACTTCTTCCACAGCGAGCAGTTCCTCTTGGGTTGCTTGGGAGATTTTGTCGAGCGAGCCAAAATGCTCGGCTAGAAACTGCGCCGTGCGCTCGCCCACGTAACGAATGCCGAGGGCGTAGATAAGGCGTGCCAAGCCGACCTTCTTGCTGGCCGCAATCTGCTCGAGCAGATTGTGCGCCGATTTGTCGCCCATCCGTTCGAGGGCCGTCAATTGAGCGGGAGTCAAATGGTAAAGGTCAGCCACGTCCTTGACCAGTCCCCGATCCACCAGTTGGTCCACCAAGGCCTCGCCCAAGCCCTCAATGTCCATGGCACGGCGGCCAGCAAAGTGGAGAAGCGATTCCTTGAGCTGCGCCGGACACGCCGCGTTGACGCATCGGTAGGCGACCTCGCCCTCCGCCCGTCGCACATCCCCGCCGCACACCGGACAGTGGGAGGGCATTCGGAAGGGGCGACCGTCAGGCGCCGAGCGAACCACTTTCACGATTTGCGGAATCACCTCGCCGGCTCGCTGGATAAGAACCGTGTCGCCGATTTTGACACCAAGGCGTTCGATTTCATCCATATTGTGAAGCGTGGCATGGCTGACGGTGACGCCGCCCAAGTCCACCGGTTCAAGATCCGCCACCGGTGTGAGCGTGCCCGTCCGCCCTACCTGAGCGCGAATGTCTAACACCCGCGTCGTCGCTTGGCGAGCCGGGTATTTGTAAGCTATCGCCCAGCGCGGAGATTTGGCGGTTGTGCCCAGCTCATCCCAAAGGCGCGTATCGTTGACTTTGACGACGATGCCGTCAATCTCGTAATCGAGTTTTTCGCGGCGGGTTTCGTATTCGTCCAGAAAATCCTTCAGAGCGTCAAAGCGAGTGATTACCCGATAGTGGGGGTTCACCTTAAATCCCATGAAGGAAAGCGCCTCGAGCGCTTCGGAGTGTTTGGCAAACGGGACGCGGCCCTCCACAAATAGAAAATAGAGGAACATGTCCAGGCGGCGCGAGGCCACAATCTTGGGATCCAGTTGCCGCATGGTGCCGGCAGCGGCATTTCGGGGGTTGGCAAATCGGGGCTGACCGGCTGCCTCTCGCTCGGCGTTTGCTCGGCGAAACGACTCGTGCGTCATTATGACTTCACCGCGCACCTCGAAGCGTCGCGGGCTGCCCATGCGCGCCAAGCCTTCCGATGCCACCCGCAATGGCACCGAACGAATCGTCTTGACGTTGGCCGTGACGTCCTCGCCTTGGGTGCCGTCACCTCGCGTCACACCCCGCACGAGAAGGCCATCTTCGTAAATCAGCGACATCGAAAGTCCATCCAGCTTGAGTTCGGCCACATACTCGACGCTCGATCGCCCCGCCAGCTCCCGCACACGCCGATCCCAGTCGGCCAATTCTTCAAGCGAGTATGTGTTGTCCAGGCTCAGCATCGGAACGGCGTGGCGCACGGTGGGAAATTCCGTGGCGGGTGCGCCGCCCACTCGCTGCGTAGGCGAATCCGGCGTGACCCGTTCCGGGTGTTGGCGCTCCAGTTCCGCCAACTGCTTCATCATCCGGTCAAATTCGTAGTCGGAAATTTCCGGCTCATTCTTGACGTAGTAAAGATATTCGTGCCGGCGAATCTCCTCGCGCAACTTCTCAATCTGCTGACGAAGGGTTTTGGCCACCATCCCGCTCCCGAATCTGGACTTAGGAACGCTGCTGATGATTATATACAACGCCTCCGCGAGCGGCAGAAACTTGCGTTGAGCGCCAGGAGCCGTCACCGCCGCCTGGGCGCGGCTTGACAGCAGTTAACGGCAGTTGCTAGCTTGGTAGTTCAGAGCAGGTCTAGGGAGGAACCAACATGAAGCCGATCTGGGTGGTCCTCATCATGGTGCTCGGCTCCGCATCGTGGGCCGTAGCGCAGCAGCCGGGACAATCCTCGCCTCTGGCTCCCCATTCGCGCTTTGGCAATCCGACCTCGATTGCCCGCGTTTACCAATCCTATATCTTCGGGATCGTTCGGAAAGATAAGAAAAGCGAATTGATTCTCGACAAGACGATGTTTGGGAACAATCAGGTCTTCAAGCTGACCAAGAAGACCAAATTCGTCCGCAATGATAAGCCGGTCAAGAGGATGATGCTGAAACCGGGAGCCATGGTGTGGATTGACATGCGGCGGAATAAAAAGACCGGCGACATGATTGCCAAGAAAGTCGTGACGGGGGTCGCGCCCACGGGCAAGCCCTAGCCGAGGCCGGTTGACGCGGACGTAAACCCCAGCCATCACCTGGCCCACTCATCCTTGCGCTGGGTCGCGCCCAGAGGCACGGACCCTCGGCGCGGCCGGTTTTCCGCCTTCCAGGAGGTCCGCGGCGCGAGCCGAGCCCACCGGCGGCCGACGAAGCTTCCTTTTCTGGGTGAGCATCCTTCCGTGTTAGGCTGGCACGATTAACCGAGACCCACGCCGATGAAGGCCATTCTGATCTACAACCCGGCGGCAGGCCGCAATCCGGCTCGCAGGCGGGAGGAAATGCGCTCCGCCGTCGCCATCTTAGA
>JAKASC010000004.1 GCA_021828245.1 Acidobacteriota bacterium | reverse complement strand
CGGCGCCGCTCACGCTGGTCGCGGCGGGCGGAACATTCAACGTTGAGACGGCCACCTGCGGCGTGACCTGCATTACCTGCTGCGGCTACTCGAACCCGGCGGTCGTGCCCAACCCGATATACTGCCCGGTCGGTGACAGCATGCAACTCACCTTCGAAGCGACGGATTCCAACGGCGACGTCGTGTACCCCTCGGCCACCTGGTCAAGCACCGACACATCGGTGATGACGGTGAACTCAAACGGATTAGCCACGGCCATCATGCCGGGAGCGTGCTCCATCATAGCGACGTTCAGCACGACCGTCGAAATCAGCACCGGACAGTATTGCAGCGGTACGGACCCGGTCTGCCCCACGGGCCAACCCAGCGCCGGCTCTAATGCCACGGTCGGCAATGTCGTGATCACGTCCGTTGACCTGCCGTCGGACCAGGTGAGTGTCACGCTGAGCACCGGCTCGGCGACCGCCAGTGGGACTCTGACGGTAACTTGGAACGGGCCGGGCGGCAACGCCGACATCGCCGATCAGACGGAGGGCCCCGGCGGTTACACCTTCAATCCCAGCCTCGGCGGGCTGGTAACGGGCCAGTATAGCGGGGTCTCGGCCACATGGAGGGTTGACGACGTAAACGACAGCACCAGCTACAGCGACAACTTTAATGTGCTGGGAACCTATTTGCACACGCAGTACAATACGCCCGCCGAATCGCAGTGCACAGGCAGCCCCGCCACGGCCTACCTGACCACCGGGCCGACCGCGTGCCCCTGGTCAACGGTTAGCCTGATAAGCGCGTTCATAAGCCAGGCATGGATAAACGGAAGCGGGGCGACCAACAACTACGGGTTAATCCAGGAATACCTGGCCGGATGCAGCGCCCCACCCGGAGGAAACATGAACTACTTCCGAGAGGTTAGCTCGATTCAGCCAGCCTGTGCCGGGGGCTCCCTCAGCAACACCACCGTCGCAGCGGACCTCTCGTCCAATAACCACCCGTTGTCGTGTGGCGATCAGATACTCATTGTCGGGCTTGGCAGCGACGCGGGAACGGTGAAGACAGTGACGGACAGATGCAGCGCCTGCACGGGGGCGGCGCATGTGGACGACTACAATACGAGTAACGCGTGCGAGCCCGGGAGCATAGGCAGCCTTGGCAATTTTCAGACGATTCGGATCAACCGCTAGGTGCGGAGGGGCCAAGGTAAGGCCAGAATTGGAGTGTGCGCCCAGATGATGGGACTGAGCATCGCTGCTCGTCGTCACTCAGCAGCGGCCGCCGCCGGAGCAGCCCTGCTGCTCCTGGCAGCCCCAGCGCCCGCTCGGGGCCCGGCGCAGAGGACTGGAGAGGTGGCATGCTCGCAGGCGAAACCGCTCCCGGCGCCAAGCTACGACTCCTTCTTTGTTAGTCAGCGTGCCGTTTCCGACAAGTCAGCGGGCTGGAAGCTAACGCTGTCCAAGTGGAGCCGCCTCGGGTCGCCGGTAATGCAATTTACCTTCCGCGTCCTGAACCGCAGCACGCACTCGGCATCCCATTTCACCCTCACCTCGAACGGCTCGACGTTTTTCGCCGCCCAGATAGACGAGGCCGACTTGGTGGGCAGGGGTCGGGCCCTCCTCCTGACCCGTGCAGCGTCGAGCATTTCCGGCGCCTACCTCGTCAGGCTCCCCGGTGGTGGCATCGTCGACCACTTCCTCTGCTTCAGGCCGACGATTTCCCCAGGGCACCGATTCCTAGCGTTCATTAAGGCCTTTCCGGAGCATCCGGGCCCCGTATCGGTCAGCGAGGAGTACCTTGTTTACGATTTAACCCGAGGCCCCGACTACAATCGGCCCCGTTTCGAGCCGGGCGTGACGTATGACGCGGGCTGGCCGATCTATCCTCCGGGAGCAACCAATGCTGCCGGGGAAAACTTGGTTGCGGATTTGAACGCTCCCGTCCACCTCCCGGCGTCCAATCGGCTCTTTTGGCTCGACAAGGACAACATCGCTTTTGCGGACGCCTTCGAGGGGACCGTGTCTCTCGTGGTGGCAGACCTCGCCGGCGGGATCCGACACCCGGCGGTCTCCGTCACCTCGCTCATGGGGCTGGGCGTTCTCAATCGGCCCAAGTGCAGTAACTTATCGCCCGCCGCCTTCTTCGTCAAAGACATTTCCCGGATTAAGGGCAATCCAAGCCGGCTCTGTCTGCTATTCAGGACATGGGAGCCAGCATGTCTCGCCCGGAGATCGGCCGTGGTTGAGCTTTCGAAAGCCGCAGGGCCCACGGAGGCGGCCTCTCACTGACGCAGCTAGATAATTACAACACCAGTGGGGCGTGTTCCACGACGGCATTGCCCAGCTTCGGAAACCTCCAGACGATCAGAATCAACCGATAGGGGGCCGTCACGAGTGGCCCCGTAAGAGGGTAAGATGCTCACGAGCCGACGACGAGACCGAGGGGGGGCATTCATGGTGCCCCTACGCAGGGCCGCGCTCGTTGGGGCGGCGGTATTGCTGGGCCCGGCCTCATGGTGCGTGCGGGCACGCTCCTCCGCCGCGCCGCCCCGATGGGCCGTCTCCCTCGAACGCGCCAGGCCGTGCCCGGTCTGCCCGGCTGGCGTGTCCTTTGAGTTTAGGGTAACGGATAGGCTCACGCGGACGGTGAGCCGGTTTACCCTCGCCAACGCGATGTCAGGAGTGACCGAGATAAGGGTCCCTCGCGGCGGCAACACTGCTGCTCTTGTGGAAAGGTCTCAGGAGGGATGGGCGTTTGTAACTGTCGTCGCGCTGCCCTCAGGCAAGGTCAAGGACGCCTTCCTCTGCGTATGGCCGAGCTTTTCGCCGGGCGACCGCTTCATGGCCTTCCGCAAGTGGTTTCCGGCGCACCTGCCTCCTGGGGTGCACTTCAGTGACGAATATCTGGTCTATGATCTGATGAAGGGACCCTTGGATAACCGGGGGTCGGGGCCGGGGTGCCCCTGCGGGCCGGGCTTGGTACTCTACCCGCCACACGCCTTGAACGGGACTGGGCCGAACATAGTCCGCGGTCGGGATTCCGGGCGGGTCCATCGCATCGCCTCCACGCGCCTCTTCTGGCTGGGAGCGGACACGGTGGCGTTTGTTGACCGGTATAGAGGTGTCAACCGCTTAATCGTCGCCGATCTCAGACGAGGAGTTCGAGACCCGCGCGTGAACGCCGTCCCCCTGGCGGCGTCTGGGGTGGTTGACTTCACCACGTGCGCGGAGAAAGTCGCGCCATCGGATCTCGCGAGGTGGCAGAGGGACCCGGCTCTGCTCATCTTCGCGAAATCCATAAGGGAACTCCGGGGCCAGCATCCGGTAGTCCAGCTCGAACTGTTCCCGAGCCCATGCCTCGTGAGTTCGGTCGTAGATGTCCGCGCACCATGGCTTGTTCGCTCCAGGCGGCCTTCCCAGGCGCGGTCCCCATAGAGCTGAGCCCTCCGGCTGTCGCATTGGGCCGTTAAGAGCCTCCGCAAATTGGCTTGAATAGCCTGTGCGGGTAAGCTGGTAATGACCGTGACCGACCGATGCGGGGCCTGCACGGGGGCGGCGCATGTGGACGACTACAACACGAGCAACGCGTGCGAGTCCGGGAGCATAGGCAGCCTTGGCAATTTTCAGACGATTCGGATCAACCGCTAGGTGCGGAGGGGCGAAAGTAGGGCCAGAATCGGAGTGTGCGCCCAGATGATGGGACTGAGCATCGCTGCTCGTCGTCACTCAGCAGCGGCCGCCGCCCCGTTCTCAAAAAACTGCTTCAACCAGCCGTAGAAAACCGTGGGATGAACGCCCGCTTCCTCACAGACGCTGGAAACCGGCACTTTCTCGACCAGGTGCCGCCGCAAGATGGAGACTTTCTCTTCAGCCGTGCGTTGCTTGGGCTTCCGTTCCGATTCGCTCATGGGTCCCCTCCGTTGTAGCTATCTTAACGGCAGGACACTCCATTTTCAGCGGAGTTGCCCATGCCCGTCAGGGGCACAACGAAGGATGAAAATGGACACGGGGGAGGGGATGATGGAGGGAGCCCGGAACGGAAGAAGGTTGGGTCTTCGCCTGGTGCGGCAGAGCCCGCAGCTGAGTTTAACCTGGACGCCGACAGGCACAACGAAGTGTGGCCATGAGCACGCGAGGGAGAATCTCGAGTCCTACGGTGTCCTCCGTTCCGCGCGAAGGAGGAGTGTGATGGAGATTCTGCATCGACGTTGCGCTGGGTTGGATGTCCACAAAGACACGGTGATGGCTTGCGTCCTGATCCGCGAATCCGCATCGGGGCGCAAGCGGAAGGAGTTGCGGGAGTTCGGTACCATGACGCAGGACTTGTTGCAATTAGCCGACTGGCTGCGCGACTGCGGTGTGACGCACCTGGCCATGGAGGCAACCGGAGTCTATTGGAAACCGGTATGGAACGTTCTGGAAGGAGAATTCAAGGTGTTGCTTGTGAATGCCCAGCACATTAAACGCGTCCCCGGGCGGAAGACCGACGTGAAGGATTGTGAATGGATCGCCGAATTGTTACAGCACGGGCTCGTGCAGGCCAGCTTTGTTCCGCCCGTCGAGGTACGGGAGCTGCGCGACCTGACGCGCTATCGCGCAACGCTGGTCGGAGAGCGTGCCCGGGTCGCAAACCGGATGGAGAAGGTGCTGGAAGACGCTAACCTGAAGCTCGCTTCGGTCGTGACCGATATCTTGGGGATTTCCGAGCGAGCGATTCTGGAGGCGATCGTTCGGGGCGAAGAGGATCCCGAACGGTTGGCGGAGATGGCCCGCTGTCGGCTGCGCGCGAAACTGCCTGCCCTCCGTGAGGCCTTGCGGGGCCGAGTGACCGAGCACCATCGCTTCCTGCTGGGGAGATTACTGGCGCACGTCCGCTTCGTGGAAGCGGAGATTACCGAACTGGAAGGACGCATCGCGGAGCAGATGCGCCCCTTTGAGAAAGAAGTTGAGCAGTGGGTCTCGATTCCGGGCATCAACGAAGTGGCCGCTTGGAGCCTGATCGCCGAATTGGGACCGCGGCTGGAGGCCTTTTCCTCCGAACAGCATTTGTCCTCCTGGGCCGGAATGTGTCCAGGGAGTAACGAGAGTGCTGGCAAGCGAAGGACGGGGAAGACGCGCAAAGGTAATCCGTGGGTCAGACGCATGTTGTGTCAGATTGGTTGGGGTGCGGCCCGAAGTCAGGGGACATATCTTTCCGCCAAGTACCACCGCATTGCCGCCCGGCGAGGTAAGAAGCGAGCCATCATCGCCGTGGCGCACAATGTCTTGGTAATCGGGTTCCATTTGATCCGCAACCAGCGTCGCTACAACGAACTTGGTCCGGACTATTTCGATCAGCTGCATCGCCACCGGCTGGAGCGCTATCTCGTCAGGCGACTGGAAGCCTTAGGGAATCAAGTCGTTATCGAACCTCTGCACGCGTGATCGCGTCGGGGCCTCCAGGCATCGCCCCGTATTTTCGAGGGAGGCGGGACATGGCAAATTGACGGTTGCCGTGTTCTTTTCCGTTGGATCGAAGGCGACTTGCGACCGCTGCTCTCCCACACGGCCGACTCCGGCGGCTAAGATAGAGCAGGACTCACGCCTCGCCTCCGGTTATTCCTCTTCGCTAGCGATTTGCGCCTTCCATCGGTCATTTGTTTCGCACCTCAGCACTACGTCGGTGCGGTTCCGCACGCACCCAGCTCAGTTTTTCGAGGGATGTGCACAGGACAAACCTGCGCTGCGGCTCCATAAGCGAAGTATGTTAGGATAGAGGTTTCGGGGGAACGTCGGGGTGGAAAACAGGTCCTCAAGCCGCGAGATTTTTGACGTCATCATCGTAGGTTCCGGCGCAACGGGCGGGTGGGCCGCCAAACAATTGTCCGAGGCTGGACTGCGCGTGGCGGTGCTGGATGCGGGCCGGAAGCTCGACCCGGCGCGCGACTACACGGAGCACCTCGCACCGTTTCAGGTCAAGTACCGCAACATGGCTCCGGAGGTCGTTCGTCGCACACGTCCGATTCAGTCGCGCTGCTATGCGTGCAACGAATTCAACTATCACTGGTTCGTGAACGATCTGGAAAACCCGTACACGACGCCGCCCGACAAGCCTTTCGATTGGTATCGCCTTCGGGTGGTGGGCGGGCGGTCGCTTGCCTGGTACCGACTCTGCTACCGCTTCAGCAATCTAGATTTCAAGTGCGCGTCGCGCGACGGCTACGGAGAGGATTGGCCCATCAGCTATGAGGAGTTGGCTCCTTACTATGACTTGGTGGAAGAATATATTGGCGTCAGCGGTCAGGCCGAAGGATTGCCCCAGCTTCCCGACGGAAAGTTCCTGCCTCCTATGCCGCTCAGTTGCGGCGAGGAGCTCCTGAAAAAGGCGGCGAAGGAGAAATTTGGGCGGGTCCTCACCATTGGCCGACAGGCCAATTTGACGGTTCCGCATCGTGGCCGGCCTCCTTGCCATTACTGCGGCCCCTGTGAGCGCGGCTGCATCACCAAATCCTATTTCAGCAGTCCATCGGTGACGCTGCCTGCTGCACTGGCCACGGGACGGACCACCCTAATCACCGATGCGGTGGTCAGCCATGTTTTGACCGACATGAAGACGGGACGAGTCAGCGGCGTGCGCTACGTCGAAAGCAACACCCGTGCGGTTCGAGAGCTAAGAGGGCGCGTGGTGGTTGTATGCGCGCAGGCGCTCGAATCCACACGCATCTTATTAAATTCCGCAACCCGGCAATTTCCCAACGGGCTGGCTAACTCGAGCGGGACTCTGGGACATTATTTGATGGACCACATTTCCGGCTACGGCGCCTCCGGTGTGATGCCGATGCTCCATTCCCAGCCATGGGTCGCGGCACCGCGGCGGCCGAACGTGGTGTATGTCCCGCGGTTCCGAAATGTGACGAAAGCAAGCCCGGAGTTTTTACGCGGCTACGGATTGCAAGGCTCGAGTCAGGCGGATTTTAACGCTCAAGCACCCGGATTCGGCGCGCAGTTTAAAGAAGGCTACCGCGAAGGATTGTGGACGGTTTATCTCAAAGCTTACGGCGAATGCCTTCCCCGCTGGGATAATTACTGCCGCCTTGATCCAGAAGTTGTGGATGCATGGGGGATTCCGGCGCTCCACATCCACGCGTCATTCGGCGAGAACGAACACCGCATGGGGAGGGACGCCGCGCACGCGGCGGCTGAGATGTTGGAGGCGGCGGGAGCCACCCACATTTCCCTTCAGACGACGCCGGACGTTTTCGGCAACTCCATCCATGAAGTGGGCACCGCGCGGATGGGAAACAATCCCCAAATCTCCGTCTTGAACAAATATTGCCAGTCCCACGATATCAAGAACCTGTTCGTCATGGACGGAAGCTGTTTCCCCAGTTTGCCATGCCAAAACCCTACCCTCACGATGATGGCACTCACCTGCCACGCCTGTGATTATCTCGTGGATCAGTTTAAGAAACAAAACCTCTGAAGTAGAGAAGCCCCTTGGGAGCGCGAATTCCGGATAGCGGAACAGGCAGGCCGCGTGGTGGCTGGATCTTCGGGATTGATTCAGAATCGAACGTGCTTTAGATACTCGAAGCTGATTTTGATGTTCGCCGGCGCCTCGCGGCTCTCATCTTCGACATAGTAGCGCCGAACCCCAATGCGAGCGGATTCCCGCAGGATGGCGGGAATATCAATGATGCCGGTCCCGAGCGGCACGCTCGCTTCCTCCGAGACGCTACTGATTGAAAAGGTCGGGATGGGGGTGCCCTTGCGCATGTCTTTGAGGTGAATCAACTTAAAGCGGCTGGGATAACGTTTAAGATAAGCAAGCGGGTCCTGGCCGCCGGCCTCGACCCAGAAAATATCCATCTCAAAGTCCACCAAACCGGGCTTGGTGTCATCAATCAGCGTGTTGTAGGCAGGCCGACCATCAAATAAACGGAACTCATAGTTGTGATTATGGTAGCCAAGCCGGAAACCGCTGCGACGTAAACGCTCCGCCCATTCATTCATGTCCGCAGCACCCCTGCGATAATCGTCGAGCGTGAGCCGCTTCTTGCTGAAAGCGCCAGGAATCGAACCGCAGATTACGTAATCCACACCCAAGAGGTGAGCGCTTCGGAGGACTTCGTCGAAATGATTCTGGAAACTTTCGCCGGGATAAAAGACGCTGGTGCAGCGCAATCCAGCCTTTTTCACGTGGCGATGAAGCTCGGGGACGGTAAGGTGTCCCCAATATTGGTACACCACCTCGACTTCCGTGTAGCCGATGCGACGCACACGGTCGAGCGTCGCTTGCGGGTCCTTGAGCATCTGGTTGCGGAGGCTGTAAAGTTCAAGACCGTAAGGGCCGTGGAAACGGTGGCTGGCCTCAGACTCAGCAGCGCCCTCGGCGGCAAGGGCACGTGCCGGTCCTGAAAGCTGACCCGCCAGCACAGCGGATGCGGTTGAAAATGAAGCCAGAAAGTCTCGACGATTCATAATGGGTTCCTCCCTTTTTATTAAGCCATTCACAGCATGGCAAAAGCCGGGGCTGCGCCCACTGCGCGAGCGCCGCTCGTAAGCGCGACGGCCCGCGGCCAGCCCGCGCGTTACGGCGGGGTCAGCGGGGAATCTACAATGCTCTTCGGAAGGCGCTCACGTGCCGCCGCGGAAATTTGTTCAAATTCTTTCATGATGCGGGAGGCTCGACGATGGTCTCCGGCCCGCTGGTAAGCCTGCGCAAGCTGATAGTAAATTGTTCCCTGGTCGTCCAAATTGAGGGCCAGCTTGAAGTGCGGAATGGCCTTGTTGGGCTGGTTCAGTTGCATGTAGGCCCGCCCGAGCGCAGCATGCACCTCCATGGAAGTCGGTTCGTAGTGAGCAGCTTTCTCGAGAAAGGGCATGGCTTGAGTTGCCGAATTGGTATGGAGCAACGTGTCGCCCAACTCAAAGTTGAGGGCAAAGGATTCGGGGTGGCTTTTGACCAAGTCCTCTAAAATAGGCAGCGCCTTTCGGTATTCCCGGTCCAACCAGAGGGCGCGGGCCAAGCCCTCTTCCAGATACCTATCCCCCGGCTTGAACGCCAATGCCTTCCGCCACATCTTTACGGCGAGATCGTACCGGCCCTGAATACGGTACGCCTCGGCCATCAGGGCATAGATTTCCGGCGCAGACGGCATCTGAGTAAGGCGCAAGAAAGCTCTTTTGGCGAGCGCGCTGAAGGCGAGCGAGGACCAGTAATAGGCCTTCGGTGTTTTGACGCCGTCAGTTGCTTTCACCACCCGCTCGTAATTTCCGGACAGAAAGTCGCATTCCGGGGTCGGATTGCCGCAGGCAGGGAGCGAAAGGCGAAGCATCCGAGCCTGTTCAATCGCTGCCCAGTCGTTATGGCCCGTGTTCTGATAAATCTTGACGATGCCGCGATAAGGCTCCACTAAGGTAGGGTTTTTTCTGAGGGCCCGGCGGTAGTAAGTAAACGCCGTGTGAAATTGCTCCCGGCTCAAAAGTGCATGGCCCATCAGAGCATCCCAATAAGCCGAGCCAAGCGCCTGGTTCTCCAGGCGATGGAAAGCTTGCTGAGAAAGAGCCACGTAACAGAGTCCGAGGGCCTGCCAGCCTCTCGGGTCTTGCGGGGCGCGTCGAGTCAATTCTTGCAGGTCGGACAGGGCTTGGCGCAGGTGGCCAGCGCCCATCAAGGCTTGCGAGAGTTCAAGCCGAGCCCGGTTGTTGTCCGGTTCTGCCTTGACTACATGAGCCAGAGCAGCAGCAGCTTGCTGGGGCTCCCGGGCGTGGAGTTCGTCCAGTCCGAGAAGGAACCAGACCTTTGTGGCGCCGGGTTGTTGCCGCAGATAAGCTTCCAAGCGAGGGACGGCTTCACGGTAGCGTCCAGCCGAATGCAACGCCAGGCCAAGATCCAAAACCAGACCGACGTTGTTTGGCAGGGCGTGAACCAGCCCGCGGTAGAGTTTAATGGCCCGGGCATAGTCCCCCGTTATCATGGCCTGCTGAGCTTGGCGGGATTCGATGATCAACGCTTGAGTTTGAGCTGTCGCTCGGTAGTTGAATCCACCCGTCGTTGCCGCGAGCATGGCAACGGCAAGCAAGCGTTGGCGAAGCCGGTTTCCCTGGGATGGTCCGCCGGATTCCGATATAGGCCTGCTCAGGCCATGCCGACCCAAAGCGAAGAGGGTTTCCTGCCGCCCGGTTCCAAATCCTGCCGTAGCTCCAACCGCGTTCGCCATTTCCAGGGATCCCTTGCTTGCCAACTCCTCAAGCGATTGTAACAAGCCGAAGGGCGCATGAAAACGGTTTTGGGGCAAATCAGCGGCGTATTTCCCAGAAACGGGCGCGGCCCTGCCTCCCGAGGATCGGGTAAAGGCAGGGCCGCTAAGTAGAGGAGTCATCAGAAGTTTAGGGTGAGTGAAAATTGCATGGTACGAGGCGAGTTGGCGGTGCCGAAAATCTGGCCGAAACTGCCACTCGTGTCATAGTTGCCCGGCCCGGCACCGGTATTGTCCGGGCCGCCGAGGGTGGGGGTGTTGAACGCGTTCAAGAACTCTGCACGGAATAGCAGGCGATAGCGTTCCGTGACGTCGAACATCTTCGCCAGTGAAAAATCGAGGTTGTGCGTTGCGCCCGAGCGGAGGTTGGAGTTGTAGCGCGGGGCATTGCCAATGGTATAAGGGGGTGGCTCCATCCAAGCGATTGGCTCCGTCGGCGAGATGCATCCGGTTCGGGTTCCGTTTTGCAGGAGCGTGCAGGTGTTGAACCACCGCTGCGGGGTCTGCTGGAAGCCCGGATAATAGAGAGCGCTGGAGCTCACGAGGTCAGGACTTTGCCGTCCAAATCCGTAGTTTCCCAACGTGCCCGGACCTTGAACCAAAACCGGGTAACCGCTCTGGATGGTGACGATGCCAGCCATCTGCCAGCCACCCAGGGCGGCATTGGCGACGGACGGCATTCTGCCGCCAAACCGGTGCCCGCGCCCGACGGGAAGGTTGTACACCAGGCTGGTGACAAAGTTCTGAGGGATGTCGTGCGAGCTGATGGAGTACTCCAGCTTGCGGTCGTAGTAACTGCGCCACTGGCTCTCGAAAATCGCCCAACCTTGGTCCTCCGAGGCGTCATCCATGACCTTGGACCATTGGTAGCCCGAAATGACGCTGAGGCCATTCGAGAATTCATGTCGAAACTGAACGCTCAAAGCATCATAGTTGCTGGTCGCGCCGGGTAATGAGCGTGTCGGCTGGACGGAAAGGAACTCCGGGTACGGGCGGAGCAAAATCTGCCGAGCCACTGTCGGACCGCTCAGCGGACCCGTAGTGATCGCCCCGTAGAACGGATTCGCAACTTGCTGATCAAGCGCCGAACCCATGCTGAGGTATTGAGGGGGTAGCTGATTGATGTCCAAGCTGGGATTGCCAAAATCGAGTTTGCGAGCACCGAACCCCAAGTAACCTACATCGAGAACGCTGCCGGGATGGAGCTCGTATTGCAGGTCAAGACTCCAATTCATTTTGTAGCCCGTCGGATGCGGCCCCGTAAGCCAGGTCTGAAAAGGAGAGGAGCCTACAAAGGTCAGCAAGCCCTGCGAGGAGCCGGTGATCGGGTTAATGCCATTCGGGAAGGGATTGCTAATTAGATCTTGCGGAATCAGACCGCTACCACCCACGCTTGAGTTCATCACCGTCAGACTGGAGAAGCCGGCATACTCGCCGGGATAGTCAAACGTGTAAAGCGAAGAAGCTGGAACATAGAAGATGCCAAAGCCGGACCGAACCACCAGCTTGCGAGTAGCGCGGTAGGCCAGACCGATGCGGGGCGCCAAGTTGCTCCAATCCGTCGGCCAAGCGCGACGGTGGGAGGGCGAGGCGTAAATGAGCCCTCCGTGGACCGTCATTCCAATTTGCTGGCTGATAGGATTCACCACGTTTGGATCGAAGGCCGTTAGCCGGTTAAATCGCTCGGTCGCTCCCGGTTGCACCTCATACCGCAAACCTAGAATCAAGGTCAGCTTTCGGGTGGCCTGCCAGGTGTCCTGACCGTACACGGCATAATACGGCAACTTGGAAGCAATGTCTGGTTGGAACTGAGTTTGCCCGTAACTGGCGGTTCCCAGCAGCAACGACGCCAGCGCATTTCCCGTCGTGGAGCTGTCTGTCACTGCCACGGGGCCGGCCGTGAATCCTCGCCCGAAGGAAAATGCTCCGCTGAAACTGTCAATGTTGTTGATAAGGTCAGGCTCAATGGTTCCACCAAACTCGATGGTCTGCCGTGAACCTTTCTGCCAGTCCACATTGACATTAAGAGCGTTGGTATAGCGAATGTAATTCTGGATGCGCTGGCTAAATTGAGGCCCCAACCCCGCATAGCCTTCAAAGCCAAACGAGGGGACGAGCGGCGCCTGATATTGGGCTGGGTTGAGCCCAACACCCGCCGGCGTCAACTTGCCGAGGGCTGGCGAAATCTGGTCTTCGGACCAACGACTCGTGCTTAGGACCACGCTGATCGCCCAGTTCGGAGTAGGAGTGAACGTATTACCTAAAACGAACTGGTATCCGGGATTCACGTAGTTAAGCGTGGAATCGGCACCATTGCAGAAGAAGCAGGGATAGTTTTGGTTGTCGGAATAGCGCTGGATCCAACGTCCAAACATCGTGTGCTTGTCGTTGTGGTCCCAGTCAACTCGTAGGTCAATGTGGTTGTTGGTATAACTTCCCGATCCGGTCTTGAAATAATTGTTTTCGTGGGTGATGGGGTTCCCGTCGCTCGTTGGATTCGGAAACAAGGCCATCACCTTGGCGCCCACAGAGTTGATCATGTTGGGCGGAATCACGTTGCCCGGGCAAGTGTTCGGGTATTTGACCCCCACGCAAGATGGGTCGAAGGGCTGGCGGATGTATTGCCCGGGATTGTTTGGGTCAGGCTGAGTTGAGAACGGGTTGTAAAGAACTTGGAGAGTTCCATCCGGGTTGTAAGCCGCTGAAAAGTTCCCCTGGCGCTCGGCCGCCGTCGGAACCGTGGTTGGACCAAAACTATCCGGCGCGGGCTCCCGCAGGCCATCGTAGGCGCCAAAGAAATAAACGTGCTTGCTTTTCCACAGGGGCCCGCCGAAGTCACCTCCAAATTGATTCAGCGTGTACACCGGCTTTTTGGCCCGATTGCAGCCAAACGTGTTGCACCCAGGGTCCACAAACTGATTATTGCTCCAGCTGGTGGCATTAAAGATCTCAGACTGGATATACTCGTAGAGCGAGCCGTGGAACTGATTCGTACCACTTTTAGTTATCAAACTGACCACCCCGCCGCCGGAGCGCCCGTACTGAGCGTCATACGTGTTGCTGATGACCTGCATCTCTTGGACCGTGCTTGAGGGAGGCACGACAATCATACCGCCCCAATCCGCCGCGCGGTCGGAGGCGCCATCTACCAGAATCTCGCTGGCCATGGAACGTCCGCCATTCAGGTCAAATCCGCTGTAATTCTGGTCAAGCGTGCTGTTCAACTGGCCCATGACCCCGAGCGTGGCGCCGGCCTGAGTGAGCACCAAGGGCATCGGATTGTCAATGTACGTCGGCAAGGCCTTGATCATTCTCTGATTAATCGTCGCCGATTCATTGGCGGATCGAGTATCGAGGAGCGGCGCGCGGCTGCTCACCTGAACGGTTTGTTGCACCGCTCCCACCTGCATCTGGAGATCCAGCGTGGCGGCATGGCTCGGCAAAAGCGTCACGCCCCGATGCACAACGGTCTTAAACCCTTGTGCTTTCACCGTCAGTTCATACGTTCCCGGGAGAAGCTGCGCAAAAATGTACCGCCCGTCGCTGGAGCTTGAAGTCCGGCGTACCTGGCCTGTCGCTGTGTTGGTCAGCGTCAAGGTAGCCCCGGGAATCGCTGCGCCTTGCGGATCGGACACCGTACCGCTCAGACTCGCCACGTAAGCCTGAGCATATAGCCGTCCCTCACTCAGCCCCCAAACCAGCCCGAGCCCACATGCCGCCAACAGGATCAGGCGCCATAGTTGAATTCGCATAGGCCTCCTCGCAATCATTCCCTTCCCCCACCAACTCGTCATGGTGATCTCCTTTGTCGTTGTGTTACGAAACCCTGCACTGCCTGGACCCGCGACCCGACGCTCAATCACAAACCCATCAAAACCCGACACATTGCCTGGCGACGAGTCCCCACGATAGGGGGCCGATTTCACAACTGCCCGCGCGGCTTGAACTACCACTTGTTTCTATTCAACCCAGCGGCTTTAATTCGTCTACCCCTCGAACCCGCGATCAGAGGTCCGATTGTTTTGCCGATTGACCCACCAGTTTTGAGAACGATTCGAGAGCGGCCCGGGTCGCTTCGCGCGCGGCGCGCGGGTCTCCAGCTAAAAGAACCTTAAAAATCTTCTCGTGAGTGCGGGCGTTGGCGGTCAGGTCCAGGCTATGCTCGCGGAGCTGCCGGATCATCCAAAACGCGAACACCGGAACGGTTATCTGCGAGAGGGCTTTTTCCAGGAACGGATTCCCCGAAAACTTCCAAAGTGCCTGATGAAATTTCAGGTCGAAATGGTAGTACTGCTCAATGTCGCCGTCCCGAGCCGCCTGTTTCAGCCCTTTCAGGATGCCTGCCAATTCCTCCGCGCTCCATGACGAGCGCCGGCGCAGCGCCAATTCGACGGCCAATGGCTCCCACTCCGTGCGCAGTTCGTAGATTTGTTCAACCTCATGGGCGGTTAGACTCTGCACACAATAGCCGCGGTTGGGGCTGTGAACCACCAGTCCTTCGCTCGCCAAGGTTTTAAGTGCCTCGCGGACGGTGGGCTGGCCGATACCTAATTGCCGCGCAATCCGAGATTCCACAATCCGCCCGCCGGGACCCAATTTGCCGGAGACAATGGCATCCCTCAGCACATGCGCAATACGATCCGGGACGCTGGCGCGGCCCGCCAGCGCATCCGTCAGTTCAGCAATCTCAAGGCCTACGTCTGCGGTTTCGGGCATTTGGTTGAAGACCCCTTGCTCCGCTCAGCTCAGCGGACGATCCTTCAATCCTGAACTCCTGGCGGCCCTCGCAACCGGGTCGCTTCTGAAGGGCCCTTGCGGCGCTTCCCCCCAACATTGGCGGCATCCCAGTTAAACAGTAAACGATAATCTATAATTGATTATCGGTTGTCAAGGACAATTTTCAGGGACTTATACTTTGGAATACGTAACGTATTCGTAATCCGCGGAAGCCGCCCGCGCGCGCTTCTCATTCGCGCAGACCGGCCTGGCGCATCATGCGGCTGGTTTCACGGTAGGCTTCTTCAACCCAAGCGACGATTTTTTGAGGCTCAGGGGAATATTCCAATTCGATGCTGACGGCGCGGGAGTATCCCGACGCCTTCAGTTGCTCAAGATAGGGAGTGAAGTTGACCACCCCACGTCCCGGCGGCAAGTCGCCGTGCTTTTGCCCGTCGCAATCCGACAAATGAACATGCGCGATTCGCCCCTTGAGTTGGGCGATCCCCTCGGCCGGCGAATGCGACAGGAAGAGGTGGGAAATGTCGAGGTTCGCGCGCACCGCTGGATGATTCACGTCGCCCAGGAATTGAACCATCTTCGATAGGTTATTCACAATCGAAAGATGAAACGGTTCGAGTTCGATGGCGATTTCCAATCCCAGACCAGAAGCGTAGTCGCCCGCGCGGCGAACCGCTTCCACGGCCCAATTCCACTGGTCCATCGGTCGAATCACCTCCTGCTGCCAAAGGTACTCGCCGAGCACCAGCACAATGTTTTGTGCCTCGAGTTCGTAAGCAAAGTCGAGATACCGGTGGATTCGTTCCAAATGGAACCGTCGGACGGACTCATTAAAGTCGGCGACCCCGAGAGCGCAACAGACGACGGAAATAACCGGCAGCCTTTCCGTGCGGCACGTATCCCTGATGAGGCGCTTTTCCTTGACCTCAAGCTCCGTAGGATCGGCAAAAATATCGATAGTATCGAAGCCGATCTGCTTCGTTTTACGAATTCCTTCCGCAGTTCCAATGGGCGAGCCGAACCACACCGAGTTTATCAGTCCGAGTTTCATTCGATCTCTCCTTTCGATGGATCCAGCCGAATGGCCCGTCGCTGCTCCAACGAGGCGTAGCAAGCATCGAGCAGCGCCATGGTGCGAAGATTGTCTCGGCCGCTAATCACCGGTTCCCGTTGCTCGTTGAGGCTGCTCAGAAGTTCCCCCATCGTTCCTTGAAACGCGTCCGGGAACCATACCTCGGGCCATTGAGGCGAGAACCAGCAGGCGGGTTGTTGCCGGATGGTAAAACTGAGGGTGCTCGGAACGCGCGCGGGATAAGCGGGCCATCCAATGGTTCCCTGGGCCAGCCCTTCGGTTCCTTCAACTCGCCACTTGATATAGATGTCCGCCGCAGCTCCTTCGCGAGCGGGGCCAGCCCATACATCATCCCATCCAGCGGCTCGCAGGCCGCTCGCGTACTCGAGAATGTAGAGGACGATTCCATCGCGGTGTGGAAATTTCGTTCGTGGATCGGTTCGAGCGCTCACATAGACACTTTCCGGGTCGCCGAATAGAAAGCGGAAGCAATCCAAATGATGGATACTCATCGCCATAAGGGTCAGGCGGTCGTAAGCTTGCAGCCACGATTGCCAATGCGGAATGGCACGCATTTCAAGGGTTGCCAACACCGGCTCGCCCAAAAGGCCCCTTTCCAGCAAGGTCTTCAGCGACCGCATGGACTGGTCATATCGCATGTTTTGATTGACGGCCAATCGGATGCCGGCGCTTTCGCACGCCTCAACGGCGCTCCGTGCTTCGCCATAGCTCATCGCGAGTGGCTTTTGAGCCAAAATCCCCCGGAGGTGTTTGTGGCGAGCAGCCTTCCGAATTATTTCCGGCTGGACATGGGGCGGAACCGCGATATCCAAAACCTCAATCGAGGCGTCTTGCATCAAATCTTCAATTGTGGAATAAGCCTTGGAGATTCCGCGCAGCGCCGCAACCTCTTGAGCCTTGGCCGCATTCCTCGAAGCAATGGCCACTACATTGAATCCCGCCTCACGATAAGCCGGCAACTGGACATCCCGCACAACGAAGCCCGCTCCGATTACTCCGATGCGGTAATCTCGCTTCGCGGGAAGCGGCGGCATGTGGTTCAGATTCAGGTTCATCTGCATTAGCTTCTTCTATCGAGTCACGATAATGAAATGAGCGGTACGTCGCTTTCCGGCTGCTTTCTCACAGCGCATATTTGGCTTTCCGCTTCAGCAATCGCTGCTTTGCCGTCCAGGACGGTGAGGCGCGTTCGGTAACTTCGGGATTCGCCGTGTTCGAGCCAAATCATGGTGCCGTCTTTTCTCGCGGCAAGCTCACCTTCCACGTGATGGGTGGAGGGCTCAAGCCCCATTGCATAGGCGCCCTCGCGCAGATGAAGCCACTCAAAGAAGCACCCAAACTCGCCGCTGCGCCACTCGAGCTGCACTCCGAACTCAAGACGCGGGTTAATCACGGCCACTCTGAAATTGCCGTCCGCATCCGCAACAAGTTCGTGCTCGTAAACCTGTTCGACGAAATGCGGTTGCGGGCTCGGCAGGCGCTGGTAGGAAACCCTCTGCTCGACCACACTGGCGGTTTGCCAGCGTGTTCGCAAAATAGGAGCAAGGAATTGGGTCCCTTCATCCACCAGCGGCCAGCCCAAATTGATGTGATAGAGGTACATGTGAGGCGTTCGATCAAAACCGACGTTGGTGACCCTGTCGAAAATTTCAATGTCATTGGCGCCCAATGCCGATTCAATCCGCCGATGTAATTGAAGGTGCTCGGCAAAAACCGCCGCCTGTCGAACAATTCCTTCGGCCCACAATGTACACTGATCACCCCGCCATTGCTCACCGTATCCGCTCAGACGGGCAGGAATATTAGCGATGCGACCGTGCAGGCCGTTCCAAACCACTTGGCGATGGGGATAGCCGTATTGCGATCCGTCAACTTCCGCCGTGAAGAGCGTGTGGTCCAGTCCGGCGGTCACCAACAGGCCGGAAAAAGATCGCAACCACGACAGGCCCGCTTCATCGGCATACTCGTGCAGACCGGGGTGACGGAAGCCGGTGGCCGACCTCCAGCCAAAGGCTCTACCTCGATGTTCGGCGTGACCAATGTCCATGGCGCGATCCACCAAGACATCAAAGGCCAAGCCCGTGCCAGTGCGGAATTCAAGTGCCCGAATGCCCCGCTCGCTCCCGTTAGCCAGCAGCACCTCACGCACACCGCCCGCGGCAGCGAGATCTCCCGTGCGACGCTCGAGATCGGTTCGATGGAGTTCCTGCCCGTATAGCTTCATGCCATCACCCATCCTCCGTCCACCACCAGGTTTTGGCCGGTGAGAAACGACGAATCTTCGCCACAGAGAAAGGAGACGACCGAGGCGATGTCTTCCGGCGTGCCACGACGCTTGAGCGATTGATGCTCGAGCACGTACTTCTGATAAGCTTCCGGGTCGGGATGAATTTTTTCGGCAGCGGTGGGAATTGCGCCAGGTGAAACAGCGTTGACACGAATGCCATAAGGCCCCAGTTCGCGGGCCAGCGCCCGGGTCAGCCCGATGGCCGCTCCTTTGGTAGAGACATAGGCTGAGAGTTCTTCCCATCCTCCCCAAAAGGTGACTGAAGATATGTTGACCATCGTCCCTTTCCTCCTCGGGATCATTTGTCGAGCGGCGCACTGAGCAGCTAAATAGTAGGCTCTCTGGTTTACCCGGACCACGTCGTCGTATTGTTCCACGGCGACATCCATGAATCGGCCTTTCGGGTAAATGGCTGCGTTGTTAACTAGCGCGTCCAGCGGACCGAGAACGTTCTGCGCCTCCTCAAAAGCTCGACGAATCTCGTCCTCCCGTCGAAGATCCACCTTCCAGCCCGCTGCTTTCGCTCCGGTTGCGGTGAGCAAGGCCAAGGTTTCATCGAGGGTGATTGGGTTAGAGTCAAGAACGGCTACGGCAAAACCATCGCGAGCCAGGCGCAGAGCTGTCGCTCTCCCCAAAGAACCTCCTGCACCCGTCACGAGAGCTGTCCTCAGGACCATCCCCAACTCACCAACTTCGTTCGAGTATAAAACTCCAGCGACTCCGGGCCGTGTTCCTTCCAACCCGTCCCTGATAACTTGAAGCCTCCAAACGGTGCCGGCAGCTCGATCCCTGCGGTCGGCCCGTTGACCACCACAATGCCGCAATCCGCGTTTTTGGCCACGAACTGAGCGGTCCGGATATCCCGTGTATGAACCGCGCAAGAAAGCCCATACGGGGTGGCATTCAAAAGCTCCACGCTTTGCTCGACAGACCCAAAATCCATGACTGAAAGAACCGGTCCAAAGACCTCTTCACGCGAAATTTCCATGCCTGGGTGGACATGACTGAGAATCGTAGGCTCAAAGAAGTATCCAGGACGAGGAATCCGCTGCCCTCCGGTCATAATGCGTGCGCCCTCCTTAACGGCTCGTCGGATAAAGCCTTCTACCCTGCGGATACCCGCTTCGTCAATCAAAGGCCCCATTTGCGTCGCCTGGTCGAAAGGATCGCCCACGACAAAGGATCGGGCACGAGTCGCGAGCAGTTCCAGCAACGGCTGGTAAATCTCTCGCTGTGCGAGTACCCGGCTGGTGGCTGTGCATTGTTGACCCGCCGAAGCGAAGGCAGCACCAAGGATGTGGCTTGACGCTGTTCCCAGGTCTGCGTCCGAAAAGACCAATGCTGCATTCTTCCCGCCAAGCTCGAGTTGCAAACGGGTCATCGAACGGCCCAGGGCGTTTTTTAATTGCAGGCCGACGGCCGTTGAACCCGTAAAGGATACGGCCCGGACACGGGGATCGCAGCACAACGGCTGACCCACCACGGGTCCGCTTCCACACAGTAGCTGAACGACGCCCGGGTCAGCGCCGGCCTCGTAAAGGCATTCCACCAGATGGATCGCGGTGATAGGCGTGGCCGTGGCCGGCTTTAAGAGAACCGTATTGCCAGCCAACAGGGCCGGGGCTAGTTTCCTCGCCGGCCCTGCTGCCGGAACGTTCCACGGCGTAACGGCGGCCACGGGCCCGAGGGGTTCTTTCCGAGTCTCATGCCGAAGCTGAGGCGCGCCACCCTCAAAAGCTCGGCCATCCAGCGCCGCGGCGAGTCCGGCATAATAACGGAAAGTCACAATAGACTTTGCTACTTCACCCTGCGCTTCACTAAGCGGTTTGCCGTTTTCCTCCATCAGATCCTTCGCCACGCGGGCCGCCCGATTTTCTAAAAGGTCGGCCGCCTTGCGCAAGACTTCGGCACGTTGCCAAGGAGAGCGCGCCGCCCAGCCAGGAGAAACCTCCGCGGCCACCCCGACGGCACGGTCCACATCCGCCACCCCGAGCTGCGCCACACGCGCGATAACATCGCCGTTGGTAGCTGGATTCCTGACCTCGATGGTGGAACCTTTAGGGCGCACCCACTCGCGCCCGACATAGCATCCCAGCTCCCTCATGACATCACCAGCCCCCCGTCCACGTTGAGTGATTGCCCGGTGATGGAACGCGCCCAATCACTGGCCAGAAAGCAGACGGCGTAAGCAATGTCCTCCGGAGTCTGGCCACGCTTTAAGGGAATCAAACGTTCAACTTTCTCCTCGAAATATCTTTCATCGGAAACCTCGAGCAGGGTCGGGTCGGCCTCGGCGGCCGCGAGTCGCTGACCACGATAGAAGTCCGTGAACACCATTCCCGGACAGACTGCATTCACTCGAATCCCACGCGGAGCCAAATCCCGTGCCATCACCTGTGTGAGATTAATGACGGCAGCCTTGGTGGCCGAATAGGGAGGACTGGTCTGAAATCCAGTCCGGCCGGATACGGAGGCTATGTTGACAATACATCCTTCCTGCATCTGGCCAATAACAGCCTTGGTCACATTGAAGAGGCCTACGACATTTACCTCCCAAGGAATCTTCCAATCGTCGGCGCTCAGCCGGGTAAAGGGCAAGCCTACGCGGCCTCCCACACCGGCGTTATTTACCAAAATATGCGGTGGCCCGACTTCCTCCCAAAGCCGCGCCAATTTGTAATTCACCGCCGACTCATTCGTGATGTCCAAAACCACCGCAACCGTCTGTCGCGGCAGGCTCTGGACAGCACGCTCCAGGGCTTGCTGATCCCGATCGATCAACATCAGGCGCGCGCCAGCGCCCACGAGCGCTTTGGATATTCCTTTTCCCAATCCGCCCGCCGCTCCCGTGACGATGGCTAAGCGATTGGAGAGGTTAATGCAGAGGCTCATGAAAAACTCCGACTTCAGTGCCCGCTATTGCTCTTTTTCCCTCAACTACAACCTCGAGAGCCGTGGCTATCGGCGCATCCCGTAGCCGAGCCCGATAGAGACTTCACCACTCCAGGGATGAGAAGCGACAAAATCCCAGTCAATCTCCACGCCAAGACCCGGATCCGCCGGCGGTGCGACTTGGCCGTTCCTGACTTTCAGGGGTTGTTTGATGAGTTTGGTCATGAGTTCGTTGTGAGTGACGTCCCATTCAAACATGGCCGGATGCGGAGAAGCGGCCACCAAATGCAAATTGGCGACCGTCGTTAAAACGTCGTTGAACGTGTGCGGGTTCCAATCCAGATGCGACACCGCGGCCGCCTCCACAATCCCCCGCACTTCGGTAAATCCTCCCGTACGGCTTACATCCGCTTGCAGTACGTCAATTGCCCCTTGCCGAATGAAATCGGAGAAGGCATACCGCGTGTATAGGTTTTCGCCCGTAGCAATGCGGACCCTCCGGCGTGCCTGGCAGAGCATTCGATGACCCTCGATGTCATCCACGCTGATAGGCTCCTCAAACCAATAAACGCCGAGGTCCTCGAGAGCGGGCAGCAGCCCGAGAGCCTCGGAGCGGCTGAGAGATTGGTTGGCGTCCACCAAGACTTCAACTCCGCTGGCGACGCTTTTCCGAATGGCTTTCAGCCGCTCGATGTCTTGTCGCGGCTCCTTACCCACTTTTAACTTGATGGCCGTGAACCCTTTTTCCACGTATCGCAACGCTTCCTCAGCCGCTTGGCCTGGAGAGAGGTCCCAGTAGATCGAGCTGGCGTAAGTGCGCACACCACCGGTGTGGTAGCGGCCCCCCAGGAGTTCAAACAACGGTACTCCCAAGGCCCGGGCCCTCAAATCCCACAGCGCCACATCCACGCCGGACAGGGCCGCAACACCTATCCCTCGGTTTCCGAGGTTGCGAGAGACTTCTCCGTGATAGATGCAATGCCAGAGGTGAGCAACATGGGAGGGATCTGCCCCCAGCAAATGACGCGTGAAAAGTTCGACGATTCTCCGTAAGAGCGGCAGGTCGAAAGGACCGGAAGGAGAACCATAACCCGAGATCCCTTCGTCCGTCTTTAACTCAATCAGGCACATCTGCCGGGCAAGCTTCAACCCTGCTCCAGATTCGACGCGCGATGCCTCGGGAATTGCAACGTGGATTAAATGCGTTTTGACCTCGGTAATCGTCATCGTTAGAATTCCTTCTGGCCTCTAATAAGCTATGTGTGTTCCCACGGCCTCGCCCTCCCTCGCCAAGCCCCCTTGCCATCCGCCCTCAAGGCAAGATTGTGCGAAAGCGGGCTTTGCCTCGAAGGCTGGGCGTCCTCGCAACTCCACATCAACGCGAGACGCAGCGTGATGCCCGAGAGGGACGGCACTTCCACCGAGGATGGGTGAGAGCGTAATCAAACCGAGGGGGCATGGGTCATCGTTGTACTTTGCTATAGATAAACAGTAAGCAATAATCTATAATCACTTGTCCGTTTGTCAAGGGATTTTGATGGCCAACAAAACATGAGCGCATTTTCGAAGCCGGAAAATGGACACCTCCACGCCATGCCACGACTCGAGTGCAGCTCACGATCCGTATCCCCATCTTTCTATAAGATGTTTCACGCTGAATTAATTCCCGAATATTTTCTCCCTGTTTTTTCACTGAATCAGGAGGAGACATGCCATTCCAAGGCGTCCATGCAGTGCTCCCCACCCCGTTCCACAGCGACGGTTCTCTTGATCTGGACAGTCTGAAACGAATGACGAACCTTTATCGTCGGGCGGGGGTTAACGGAATTGCGACCCTAGGTGTGACCAGCGAGGTGAACAGGCTCACGGAAACCGAACGCGCGCAGGTTATAGAATCTGTTGTGGAAGAGGTGAGTGGGCAAGTTCCGATCATTGTCGGAGGCACCGGTGAGGGATTGCGGATCTGTATTGAACGGAGCCGAATCGCCAAATCCTTGGGAGCCTCCGCGGTTTTAATTAGCCCTCCGCGAATGGCGGCTCTCAACTCCGACGCCGTTCTGGCACATTATTCCGAGCTGGCGCGCACGGTGGACATCGAGATTATCGTTCAGGATTACCCTCCGGCATGTGGGTTTACGATGGAGCCGACAGTTTTGGCCCGAATCGCGCGGGAGATCCCTTCCGCCCGGACAATCAAACTTGAGGATCCGCCTACGCCCCTCAAAACCGCGCAGATCCTCAAGGCTGCCCAAGGGTTGGAGATTCGCATCCTGGGCGGACTGGGTGGCGTCTATCTTCTTGAAGAGTTGCTCGCCGGCGCTTCCGGCGCCATGACAGGTTTTGCTTATCCGGAAATGCTAGTCGAGGTTGTGCGGCTGTTTTCATCGGGAGCAATAGACCAGGCGGCCAATGCCTTCTATCGCTATGTTCCGCTGATGCGATTTGAGTTCCAGCAAGGTATCGGCACCGCCTTACGAAAGGAGATCTTGCGTCGGCGGGGCGCCCTGGCGGAGGCAACGGTACGGGCCCCCGGAGGGGCGCTTGACGCCGCCACCTGTCGCGGCCTCGATATCCTCCTTCAATGGATGCGGGACCAACAGGAGGTGAAATGGATCTCGGCCTAGACAACAAAGTCGCTATGATTGCTGGTGCGAGCCGGGGTCTTGGCCTAGCCATTGCGGAGGCGCTAGTAGAAGAGGGGACGCGGGTTTCAATCGCTTCACGTCAGGAGAGCGCTGTCGCCGAGGCGGCGCGAAGGTTGGGAGAGAAGACTCCCGCCAGGGTCATCGGCATGACCGCGGATGTACGCTCCGCCGCAGACATCGAGCATTGGCACGAGAGGACCGTCGAACAGTTTGGCGGTGTAGATTTTCTGGTGACCAACTCCGGTGGGCCGCCGCCGGGAAGCTTTCAATCTCTTGATGACGCGAGCTGGCAAAAGGCGTTCGAGCTTCTCGTGCTGAGTGCGATTCGCATGGTGAGAACCGTGCTGCCCTCGATGCGGTCCAGGGGAGGCGGCAGCATCCTCTTGCTGACCTCCTCGGCCGTCAAGGAGCCGATTCCCAATCTGATGCTGTCGAGCGTCTTGAGAGCCTCCGTAGCGTCCCTGGCCAAATCGCTGGCGATGGAGTTGGCTTCCGAAGGAATTCGTGTCAACCAGCTTGTTCCCGGGCGCATTGCGACCGACCGGCTTCGCGAACTCGATGAGGTCAACGCGCGTCGCGCCGGAATGAGTTTGCAGGACCAAATGAAGCGGTCGGCGGAATCCATTCCGCTTCAACGCTACGGGAGGCCAGAGGAATTCGGGCGGGCCGCGGCTTTTCTGCTCTCGCCGGCCGCCAGCTACATCACCGGCGCCACGCTTCAGGTGGATGGAGGACTGCTCCGCTCGGTATTGTAACCGGCGCTGCACATCGGCTTCCGATGGCGAAGAATTTCAACCGAAAGTTCCATCCGCAGCCGACATCGAAATCGAGATGAGGCTGCGGCGCGGCTGGGAGCGATCGGAGGAGTTGTGCATCCGATGTGCTTTCACGATTTCACTGAATATGAAACGCGCTTGAACGCATTCTTGACAAAGACGGTAGCGAGTGCTTTGATTCACCTTTTTATTTCACGGGTCGGCGGAACGGGAGTTGCCTGATTTTGGATTAACTCAAAGCTTGGAGGGATTCAGTGAAAACCATCATCAAGACGATTAAGCAGTGTCCCCGAGGGGATTCTCTTGACGAGAAGAGGCAAGGTGCGTTCCAGCGGAAAATTGTAGGGGCAGGGTTATTAATTCTCTTCATAGGCCTTGCCGTCCGAGCCAGAGCCGGCAACTGGTTGACTTTTGGCCATGACCCACAACGAACCGGCTGGGCGCGGGGCGAAGACGCCTTAAGCGTGAAAAATGTCAGCCATCTGGAGTTACAGTGGAAGGTACAGCTCAAAAACCAGCCGTTATCCCTGACCGCATTGACGGCCCCGCTTGTGGCCACCCACGTCACGACGCCTCAAGGAGTCAAGACTCTTGTTTATGTGGCGGGCAGCTCCGACCACGTCTTTGCCCTCGACGCCAACACGGGAAAGCTGGTCTGGAGCGTAACCTTTCATAGTCCGGTCGTGCCGAAGAACCCCGGCATGTGGCTGTGCCCCAATAATCTCAACGCCACGCCAACGATTGACCGGCGGGCAGAGCTGATCTACGTGCTGGGGGCCGATGGAAGATTGTACGGACTGGGTCTCGGAACGGGGCGCATCAAATTTGGCCCCATTCAATTCGTTCCTCCCTATACGAAGGACTGGAGCCTGAATCTGGTGCATGGAATCATCTACACGTCCGTTTCACAAGACTGCTCCGGAACTCAGTCGGGGATATACGCCATGGACGTGCGCCATCCGATGCGACCCGTCATTCGGGATCTTTTGGTGGCTAAGCGGGGCGGCGCCGGCATCTGGGGGCGCGGTGGCGTAACCGCCGGTGAAGGAACACGAATCTACGCCGCGACGGGCGACGGCCCCAACGATCCGGCGGTCGGGGAATATGGCAGCAGCGTGATTGCCGTCAAGATACCGAAACTGAAGGTCGTGGACTACTACAGCCCCAATGACTATGAGCTTCTCACCCGCTACGACCTCGACGTGGGAGCGTCCAGTCCCGCTTGGCTCGCGCACGGCAGGTACCATTTGCTGGCAGCGGGCGGCAAAGGCGGAACGCTCTACCTATTGAACGCAGACCGCCTGGGCAGCGGGGATCATCAAACGCCGCTCGAGACGCTGCGTCTGGCCAACGACGAGCGCGCTTACGAAGAGAATGGCATTTGGGGCGGATTCGCAACCTGGCGCGATGCCGAAGGGGAAACGTGGCTCTATGTTCCCGTGTGGGGACCGATTTCCAAAGACGCTCCCCGGTTTCCGCTGACTCACGGCCCGGCGCCCGACGGATGCCTCATGGCCTTTCGGGTGGGCACGAACGTTCGCACGCATCGCCCCGAGCTGGTGCCGGCCTGGGTTTCGCGCGATTTCAATCGGCCGGAGCCGCCCGTGGTAGCAAACGGGGTGGTCTTTGGACTTTCAACCGGCGAGAATCCTCAACAAACCCAAGGCGCGGCGGTGGTGACCAAGCCCGGGCACTATGGCAATGGCATCCTGACCAATCAAGAACGAATGGCCAACACGCGCCATGCGGTTCTCTACGCGCTCGATGCGCGCACGGGCAAGGTGCTCTATAACAGTGGAGACGCGATGACGAGCTGGGTGCATTTCAGCGGTTTGGCGGTGGCGAATGGCCGCGTCTATGCGGTGGACCATGACTCGCAGGTCTATTGCTTTGGGCTGAAGAAGTGA
>JAKASC010000190.1 GCA_021828245.1 Acidobacteriota bacterium | reverse complement strand
TGTTAAGATGCAGAAACCACCATGAGCCTGGAAACAGCTCGCAAAGTGCTGCGCATTGAGGCCCGCGCGCTCGCCGACCTCACGGAACGTCTCGATGAACGGTTTGAGCGCGCCGTGCAAATCATGGAGGCGTGCCGAGGACGGGTGGTCGTGGCCGGCATGGGCAAATCGGGCCTCATCGGGCAGAAAATTTCCGCCACGCTTTCGAGCACGGGCACCCCGTCGTTTTTTCTCCACCCGGCCGAAGCCCTGCACGGTGATTTGGGTCGCCTGGTGAAGGGCGATGTCCTAATCGCGCTCAGTTACAGCGGTGAAACCGAAGAGCTGCTGCGCTTGCTGGATACGGTCAAGCGATTGGCCATTCCTCTAATCTCGTTGACCGGCCGAACCGAATCTACCCTCGCCCAGGCGAGCGATGTGGTGTTGGACGTGGGCATTCGCCAGGAGGCATGCCCGCTCGGCCTTGCCCCCACCGCTTCGACGACGGCCATGCTCGCCTTGGGGGACGCGCTGGCCATGGCCCTGCTTGAAATCCGCGGCTTTACGGAAGAGGATTACGCGGCGCTCCATCCGGGCGGCGGCCTCGGAGTTCGCCTTCGCCGGGTTGAAAATGTGATGCACACCGGCGAAGCCGTGCCGCGGGTTGGCCCCTCGGCTCGGCTCTCGGAAGTGATCTACGAGATGAGCCGCAAAGGGTTGGGGCACACCGCGGTCGTCCATCCCGACCAGCAATTGCTGGGCATCATCACCGATGGAGATTTGCGGCGCACGCTCGAACGCCAAGGCGAGCGCTGCTTTGCCTTAACGGCGCGCGAGCTAATGACTCCTTCCCCTCTCACCATCGCACGAAAAGAGATGGCCACCCGGGCTCTGGCGCTGATGGAAGCGCGCCGCATCACGGCGCTTTTGGTGGTGGACGGGGAAGGGAAGCTCGAGGGGGTGGTCCACCTCCACGATCTCTGGTCCACCGAAATGATTTGAACTTCGAGCCCGCGCCGAGCATCTTGAGGTTCCAAGGAAACACGAGCCGGGCGATACCCTACGGAAAGGAACAGGAGACCTATGCAACGTGTGTCGCGGTCCTTGCGAGAGCGAGCCCAGCGCATCAAATTGCTCTTGATGGACATGGATGGCGTTTTGACCGATGGCCGAATCTACTATGTCCCTGACGGGCGGGAAGGCCTTATCGAAACCAAAACGTTTCACTCGCGCGACGGGCTTGGCCTGCGCTTTGCTCGGCAGGCCGGTCTTCAAACCGGCATTATCAGCGGACGCAAGTCGCCCATCGTGCGCTACCGGGCGAAAGAGTTGCAAATTGATTTCCTGCGCGAAGCGGCGCTCGACAAACTGATGCCATACGAAGAAGTGTTGCGCGCCGCCAAGGTGCGCGACGCGGAGGTCTGCTACGTGGGCGATGATTTGGTGGACTTGCCGATCCTTCGCCGGGCTGGCTTGGCCGTGGGGGTCGCAAACGGAAGCGTTTGGCTGAGGAAGCACGTCCATTATTGGACGGAAGCTCCGGGCGGTGGTGGCGCCGTGCGCGAAGTGGTCGAACTGATCCTGCAAGCCCAAGGAAAGTGGAAGGCTGTCTTGCAAAGCTATTTGGGCCAAGGACCACGGCTGCGGGCTGCGGGCTAGCGTGGAGCCTTCGTGGCACGGCCATCCTAGCCGTGTTTTGTCACGGGCGCGACGCCCGTGCCACATCGCAACGGGAACCAGATGACGGGTAGCGGCGTCACGCTTTGGATGGAGGCGGCCGAAAGACGTTGCCGGCGATGCGCGCGACCACGCTGCGCGGCAGAAAGCGCTGGACGAAAACCGACAGCTTGTTGAGGGCGCGAGGAATGACCAAACCGCCGCCTCGATCCAGAACCTTCAGTGCTGCCGCGGCCACTTCTTCCGGCGCCTGAAGGCCGCCCGGCAGACTGCGCGAACCGTAATCGCCGGCCACAAAAAAATTGGTGCGGGTGCCTCCGGGACAAAGGGTCACTACCTTGATTCCATGGGGTCGCAACTCCTCGCGCAAAGCCATCGAGAAGCTGGTGATGAAGGCTTTGGTGGCCGCATACAAGGCCGTGTAGGGAATCGGCTGGAATCCTGCGGTTGAGGAAACGTTAATGATTCCAGTGCCCGGCCGGGCCATCATGCCGGGCAACAAGTGGTAGGTCAGTTCCACCACCGCTTCCACGTTGAGCCGCAGCATCTCCATTTGCCGGTCCAAGGGAAGACGCCAAAATTCGCCTCGCGCCCCAAAAGCTGCATTGTTGATCAACAGGTCAATCGGCCAACCCTGCCGCTCGATCAGCTCAGCCAACCGCGCTGCCGCCCCGCTTTCACTGAGATCGGTGACGACCACTTCCACCCGCACGCCGTGTGCCCGGCCCAGTTCCGCGGCCAACTTCTCGAGTTTCTCGCGCGAGCGCGCGACCACCACCAGATTTTGATGCCGCGCCGCAAGCGCCTTGGCAAAACATTCGCCAATCCCGCTTGATGCGCCGGTAACTAAGGCGTAACCCCGCTCGCTCATGACAGGCTAAACCCTTCTTCCTTTTGCCTGATGGTTGCAGCCCGAGATCTCATTCCGACCGTAGGGCGATTTTGGATTGCGCCATGACTTCATATTGTGGGTTCCGGTGGCGCCTTCCCGTCCGCATGAGTTTTTGGGCGGCCTGAAGCGTGGCAATCCCTCCCCGCGCCCCTACGGCCGTGCAATTGAGCGCCGCCATGGCGTTGGAAAATTCCAGTCGCCGCTCGAGAGGCCAACCTCGCAACATACCGTAAATAAAAGCGCCGTGGAAAACATCCCCCGCGCCCGTCGTATCCACCGTCTCCACCACAAAACCAGGCGAATAGTAAAATCGCCCTTCGGAATAGGCGAGCGCTCCGTCCCGTCCCAGCGTCATCCCCGCCATGCCTATTCCGTATTCGCGGGCCATAGTTTCCAAGACCTTGAACGGGTCATTGGTTCCGGTCACCGCCGGTAAAAAGTTGGCCGAGGCAATCAGGCAATTTATCAGCGGAAAAAGCCGCTCCACATTCTTATACACCGTGTCCAAATCAGCCACCACTGGAATGCCGGCCTGTTTTGCCCAGAGGGCGGCTTGAAGGCACGCCTCCACGTCGCACCCGTCCACGTGCAAGACGCGCGCGGAACAAACCGCTTGCCGGGGCACCTCTTGGAGGCGGAGCGCCAGCCGCGCGTCGCGGTCCCAGAAAACTGTCCGCTCGCCGGTTGCCTGATCCACAATAATCAACCCAAGTTGGGTCGGCGCCTGCCGCACCCGCCGCACGTAACGTGTCTCAACGCCCTCGCGGCGCAAACTTTCCAGTTGAAACCGGCCGGCGCTGTCCCCGCCCACTTTGCCAATATAACGGGTTTGGAGGCCGAGTCGTTGCACCGTGACCAGCGCCGTGGCGACCTGCCCCCCGGCCTGCCTCGAAATCTGAAGCGCGCGTTCCTTCCCGCCCAAGGGAGGAAATTCGCGCACAATGAGCACCGTGTCCGTGGCATTGAGGCCGATGCCGACCACATCCACCCTCTTCATGGCTACCTGAGCCGCCTCCGCGCTTCGGGATACTACCTTGCTTGCTTCCCGATTTGCAAGACTGCCGGCTTGCCACGTTTGATTCTCCAGCCCACCCGCCCATCGCGTCGGCTGACTACCATTACCACCAGTTGTTGCATCGCCGCCCAGTTCGGTCTCAGCGAGCCCTCTCCGTGGCGGTCGTCTCCGCTGGCTCCGCCCAGATTGGAGATCTCTCCACCGCTTTCTTTGTGTGGGGGGCAGGGAATTAGCCGAAGAATATCTCGGGTCTCATCCCAATCTTATCGCAATGATTTTCCAACCGGGGAGTCGTGCAGGCAAAGTGCTGGTCCTGTCGTCGAAGGTGATTGCCTGGCCCGCCGGTTCTTGGGTCACTTTGCGAACTCTATAAGCGGCCTCGGCGCGGCCTTCTGCATCTTCTCGGCATGGAACAGCGGTCGCCGAATTTTATCCACAGGAACGTCTGATAATGTTTTGAGTCAGGCGCACATGGTTAACATAATATTCTTTCCACACCGCCATCCGATTTTTCCACAGGCGCCTGACAGGTCATGCGTTATCAGCTAGATACGGTCATTCTGCGCCGTGAATAAGTGAAGGTCGCGATCGGCGAGAATCTAATTCACGGACTTACTGTCATGCGAGGGGCGGGGGTAGCAGCTTTTGCCCGCCACACGGGACAGGGCTCTCGCTCTGTGTTATCTTTAAGGGCTGCTCCTACGGAGAATTCAGTGCTCCGGGTTGCTTGATGCCTGTGGTTGAAACCGAGGCCGTCGTTTTGCGGACGCATCGCTTGGGTGAGACGGACAAGATTGCCTCGCTTCTCACGCGAAGTCTGGGGCGGTGCCGTGTGGCGGCCTCGGGCGCGCAGCGGACTCGAAGCCGTTTCGGAAGTGCTCTTGAGCCTTTGAGCTACATTCGGGCTTGGGTTTTTGAGCGTGAGAACCGCGACTTGCAGCGCCTAAATTCCGCAGAAGTGATAGAATCATTTTTTAGCATTCAACGCGATTACCGGATTCAAGTGGCAACCCAATATCTGGCGGAAGTGACCGAGAGCTTTTTGCCGGAGCGCGAGGTGAACGAGCGCGCCTTCCGACTGCTCTTGGCCGTGCTGCGCGCATTGAAATCTTCGGGCGAGGTCACCCGGCCGTTGCTCTATTTCAATTACTGGATGCTCC
>JAKASC010000189.1 GCA_021828245.1 Acidobacteriota bacterium | reverse complement strand
CAGCACAATGAGAATGGCATGGCGGTGGCCGAGTTTCTGGCGCGCCATCCTAAAGTCAAAAACGTCCATTATCCCGGCCTTCCAACCCATCCTCAGCACGAGCTGGCGAAAAAGCAGATGACAGGATTTGGTGGCATGCTCTCCTTTGAAACCGGCTCGCTTGAAAACGCCAAGCGATTGTTGAAAGCCGTGCGGCTGTGCTCGCTGGCGGAAAGTTTGGGCGGCGTGGAGACGCTGATTTCGCATCCGGCAACGATGACCCATGCAAGCGTTCCGCCCGACGACCGCCGCCGCCTCGGCATCACGGATGGCCTGGTCAGGATTTCTGTCGGGATTGAAGACGTTGAGGATTTGATCGCGGATTTGGAGCACGCGCTGGCCATGCTTTGACGGAGGCGCCGCGGCCGAGAGAACACGCGCCGAATGCTTTGCGGTGCAGTAGTCGCGCAATCATTTACTGCGCCTCAAGGGAATCGTCGAGCCACTTCAAGTAATCGGCAGAGCCTTCGATGATGGGCAAGCAGATGATCTCTGGCGTCGTGTAGGCGTGGAGCTTGCGGACTTCGGCTTCGATGCGGCTGAACAATTCGCGGCGTGTCTTGATGATGAGCAGCACTTCGGCGCTTGTTTCAACCTTCCCTTTCCACCCATAAATGGATTCAATGGGCGCGGTCAGGTTGACGCAGGCGGCCAGACGCGACCCTACCAGCCGCTTGGCGATTTTGCGACCCTCGCGGCGACTCCCGGCGGTGACGAAGACGACGATCTTGTCGGTCAAAGAACCTCCTTGCTCACTCCAACATCGGCGTTGCGGCGGCGTGAGCCTAACGATACAATGGGTAACCCATGGGGCACAACCACCCCATCAAGTTCGGAACTTCCGGATGGCGCGCTGTCATCGCGGAAGATTTTACGTTTGCGAACGTGCGGTTGGCGGCCGCCGGCATGGCGCAGTTTCTGCTGACGCAATCGGGGCGGCCGCGAGTGATCGTCGGCTACGACACGCGCTTTCTGTCAGAAAAATTCGCCGCCACGGCGGCGGAGATTCTGGCCTCGCACGGCGTGGAGACGTGGCGCTGCTCGCGCCCCGATCCCACGCCCGCCCTGGCGCACGAAATTCTTCACAGCCGGCTTGACGGCGGCGTCAACATCACTGCCAGCCACAACCCCCCGGAGTATAACGGTTTGAAGTTTTCAAGCGCGGATGGCGCTCCCGCCTTGCCGGAAATCACGCGACAGATTGAGGATTTTGCCGCGAAGACACTGGGGGGCGAATATTCGGTTCAAGGGCCGAATTTTACGGCGCCGCTTTCGCGTCCCGCCGACCCGCGGCCCGCTTACCTCGAAGCCCTCCAGCAGAAAGTTGACCTCCGAACCATCGCTCAGGCCAAGCTGAAAATCGCCTATGATCCGCTCTACGGAACGGCGCGCGGCTATCTCAACGACTTGCTGACGGATGCCGGAGCGAGCGTCCACACGCTGCACGATTTTCGCGACGCCCTTTTTTCCGGCGTCGGGCCCGACCCGAGCGAGAAAAATCTCCAGGAGCTGGCGAAATTCGTCAAAGAAGAGAAATGCGTGGTGGGACTCTCAACGGACGGAGACGCCGACCGCTTTGGCGTGGTGGACGCCGACGGAACGTGGATTCATCCGAATTACATTCTGGCGATTGTGGCGGATTACTTGATCGAAGTGCGGAAGATACCTGGCGGCATTGGGCGCAGTGTGGCGACGACTCATCTGCTCGACGCGGTGGCGCGCTACCATAACGTGCCGCTTTATCAGACGCCGGTGGGGTTCAAGTATATCGGCGAGTTGATCAAGGAAGACAAAGTAGCGCTGGGCGGCGAAGAGAGCGCGGGCCTGACGATTCGCGGGCACGTGCCGGAGAAAGACGGCATCCTCGCCGGCCTGCTCGTGGCGGAAACGATTGCCCACCGCGGACAGTCGGTAAAACAGCAGTTGGACGCGCTGTTCAAAAAAGTCGGGCCTTGCTACACGACCCGGATCAACCTTGCTCTACAGCCCGAGACGCAGCAACGGCTCAGCGCGAAGCTGGGGCGCGATTACGACCGCTTTGACGGGCGCACGGTGGCCAAGATGGACCGCACGGACGGGCTGAAGATGATTCGGGAGGATGGCTCGTGGGTGCTGCTGCGGCTCTCCGGCACCGAGCCGGTGGTGCGACTTTACGGCGAAGCGGCGTCACAGAGCGAACTCCACCATCTGGTGCAGGCCGCGAAGGATTTTGTGAACACCCCATGAATCCCTTTGCGTGGGACCACAAAACGCTGCGCCGCAACGCCATCATGGCGCTGGGATTGCTGGCGATCGTGCTGGTCGTCCACGAAATTGTTGGCGCGCATGGCTACCTCGCGATGCGCCGGCAAAGGGGGGAGCATCGGGCGCTCGAACTCGAGATCCAGAACCTCCAAAAGGAAAACGACCAACTCAAGCAGCAAATCCAGGCGCTTAAATCCAGTCCGCAGGCCATCGAAAAAGTCGCCCGCGAGCAGATGCACTTCGCGCGACCAGGCGAAATCATCTACGCGCTTCCGAGCCGCGACCCTAAGCACGCCCCGCTGCTTGGCGCCAAAGGTCCAATGCCCGCGCAGCCGTAAGGGCGCGATGCACGGCGGGGACGTCGGGCGCCCTAGCGGACCACGCCTTCGAGCGGGCTGGAAGCAGTGGCGTAAAGCTTCTTGGCCATACGGCCGGCAAGGTAAGCTTGGCGACCGGCGAGGACGGCGTGCCGCATCGCCCCCGCCATCAGTACGGAGTCCTCGGCTGCGGCGATTCCTGTGTTCATAAGCACGGCGTCCGCCCCCAATTCCATGGCGACGGCGGCGTCCGAAGCCGTGCCGACGCCCGCGTCCAGAATAAGCGGCACGCTCGAGATCATTTGGCGCAGGATTCGAATGTTGGCAGGATTCTGAACTCCCAAGCCGGAGCCGATGGGCGCGCCGAGGGGCATCACCGCGGCCGCCCCCGCGTCCACCAGCCGTCGGGCGGAGATTAAATCGTCATTGGTATAAGGCAGAACGACAAAACCCTCGCGCACCAGAATTTCCGTAGCCTTCACCAGCTCAAAGTTGTCCGGGAAGAGCGTCTTCTCGTCGCCGATCACCTCCAGCTTGATCCAGTTGGAAAGGCCGACCTCGCGCGCCAGGCGCGCTGTCCGCACGGCGTCATCGGCAGTGTAGCAGCCGGCAGTGTTGGGGAGAATGAAATACTTGGACCGATCAATGTAATCGAGCAGCGACTCCTTGCTCTTGTCGGCCAGGTTGACGCGCCGTACCGCCACGGTGACGATCTCGGCGCCCGAGGCTTCGAGCGCGCGAGCCATCTCCGCGAAGCTGCGGTACTTCCCGGTGCCGATTATCAGCCTAGACCGGAATTCACGACCGGCGATCTCAAAGGCAACGTTGTTCATGGGTTCCTCTCAGATTGATTTTAGTCCGCAGGGGGGGTGGATTTCAATCCGCAGCGAGACCTGGAATAGCCCTGGTACATCGTATCCCCCCTGTGGAATTGAAGTGCTTGAGTGAGAAGAGGAGGCGAGAGATGGCTGCCTTGGTGGGGGGGGGACCAAGGCAGCCGCCGGGCAGATTAAAATCCGCTGGCTATGCCCGCTCCCGTCCCTTACTTCGACGTGGTTCGTCAAATGAAGAACGCTTTTAATTATCGCCTCCAACTGGTTGCCTACGCCCGCCAGCACGGGATCAAGAAGGCGGCGCGCGACTTCTCGACCACCGTGCCCACCGTGCGCAAGTGGCTGCGACGCCGTCAGGCACAAGGTCTGGAAGGATTGAACGTCCTCTCCCGCGCCCCCCACTCCTGTCCGCATAAGATCGTCGGGGAGCTGGCCGAGCGCGTGGTCGAGCTCCGTCGCCGCTTGCCCACCTTCGGCGCGCGGCGCCTGCAGCGCGAATGGGACCTGCCGCTCGGCCACGGAGCTATCGAGCGCCTCCTGCGCCAGCACGGCTTGATCCGTCCTCGCCGGCGCGAGTACCAAAAGAAACAGGACCTCGCTCAACTGAAAGCTACCTGGGCCTTGTTTCAGCAGATCTCCGCTGACACCAAGGACCTCGACGACATCCCGCATTACTGGCCGCAAATGAAGGCCCGCCACTTACCCGTGGTGCAATACACGGCGCGCGAGGTGCGCAGCGGCCTCCAGTTCCTCGCTTACGCTTCCCGGCGCTCCGCCCAAGCCAGTACGCTCTTTGCCCAGCGCATTCAAACCCATCTGCGGCGTTGCGGCGTCAACTTGCGGGATGTGACCTGGCAGACCGATAACGGTGGGGAGTTCATCGGCGAACTCCAGCCCGATGGCTCGCGCTCCCACTTCCCCGCCGCCGTCACTTACTTCGGCTCGCAGCACGAGCGCATCCCCCCCGGCGCCCACACCTACCAGAGCGATGTCGAGACCGTCCACCGCCTCATCGAAGACGAGTTCTTCGATCTGGAAACTTTCCAAAACCGCGCCGACTTCTTGGCCAAGGCTTCGCTCTACCAGCTCTACTTCAACCTGGCTCGCCCCAACTCTCACAAGCAGGGTCTCACGCCGTGGCAGATCATCCACCAACTCGATCCCCGCCTCCCCCTCGATCTCTGCTTGCTTCCTCCCGCCTTCCTCGACTATCGTCTCCACGACGGGCCCCCACACACTCCCCCCACCCCACAGGGGGGATACGATGTACCAGGGCTTCCCTAGCAAACAGCGTACCAGGAA
>JAKASC010000188.1 GCA_021828245.1 Acidobacteriota bacterium | reverse complement strand
CGCCCGGAATCGGCTCATCGAGCGCCTCATGAAGAATTTGGCGCAGGCCAACCCGGCGGTCGAACCAATCGAAGAAACGGCCGTGGCTCTTCGGCGGAGGCGGGGTATTCGATTCCGAATCCATTGCGCAGCCTCGTTAGCCCATGACTTCTTTGTCGGGAACAAGCTCGCGAAAATATTCGTAACGAACCTGCAGCTTCCCGCTGCTGGCCTTGACAGGGAGCGTGTCCATCCCGCGGGGCGCCGGGCCGGAAATGCGGGCGCCGTCCGGCGCAAAGACGCTGCCATGGCAGGGGCAAAGAAACCGGCCCTCTCCGGCGTTCCAAGCAACTTCACAGCCGAGATGGGGGCAAATGGCGGAAAGAACTTCAATGCCCTGCAAGGCACCTTTCCGCGTTCCCTTAGTAACATAGACGGCCTTGCGCGAGGCGGATTCGAGCCAGCCGTCCACCTCGGTGACCTTCACGATCCGTCGCTCGGGTTCGGTGAGAGATTGAAAATCCTTCAACGGACCCAAATTGGACCAAGAGGTTTTCGACGTCTGGGCGAGCACCGGATAGAAGGCGAAACGCACCAGAGGAATGGCCAACACTGCGCCGACCAACGCGGCCCCCGCTGCCATCAACACCGCGATGAAAGAACGGCGCCCTGGGAACTCCGGTTTCGCTCCGCTTCCCTCTCCTTCACTCTTCGTGCCCCATGGCTCAATTGGGCTCATCTTCCCCCCTTGTGACACTCATAGACTAACTTCCGCCTTGCGGGGCAGTCAAGAGGCCGCTTATCCGCGCAGCCCAGCGGCGCGACAGTCCCTATGGACTGCGCATATCCGGCGCGAGGTCGTAAACGCTGCGCACCTCCAGCCGCCGTCGGAAATCGAAGGGCGTCATCGGCTTGGCGAGCGTGATGCGAACCACGGCGGCTCGGCCCGGCCGTAAATGGAAAAAGTTATCTGAATAGCGGGCCTCCGTATTCCTCAGATTCGCCCACACCCACAAAGCCGGAACGTCGGTTTTTATCAGGACCTCGTATCGTTCGTCGCCACCCCTAGGATGGACGGTCAGCTTCGGTTGTTTGAGCTTTAATTCAACCGGGCGTCCGAAAAACAGCGTGTTCTCGGCCACAGTTCGTCCATCCATCAAGACCTCGGGCCAGATCAGTAAATTCGCCGCCCCCTGCTCCTTGACCAAATCGGCCAGCTCGAGGGTTTCAGCCCGCTGGCTGCTCCGCGCCGGGATTTCAATCTGTTGGAAGCCGCGCCGTAGCGTATGGCCCATCAAGTTGGTCACACGCCACCGCAGTTCGCCCGAAGCGTCCTGTTGCTCATCACTGGTGACGTAAAGGTGCACTTGGCCGCTTTCGGCGTCTGGAATGCCGCTGACAAGGATGGGCGCAAAGAAACGCTTCGACTGGAACAGCACGGCCTTTGAGCGGCGATAATAGTCAACCATGGACCACGTCAAGCCTGGCCAACAGTCATTGTATTGCCAGATGGTCGCGGCCATGGAACGGGGCATGTCGCGCCGCCAATGCTCGACCCCATAGCGCATGGCCCAGGCCTGATTGAGTTCGGTCAACCAGAGGGTGTCGTCGAAATTGTCGGGCGCTTTGCCGAAGTTCGCCTCGGTGTACCGCATGATGATGCTGATACCGTGGCCGCTGCCGTCCAGCTCGTGATAGCGCATCACCGGAGAATGCACGCTTCGGCGGTTGTTGGCATCGGCAAAGGCGCGCACCGTCATTGGAACCGGGCTCGACTGCATGCCAAATTCTGTGACAAAACCCTCGATCTTGCGATAGGACTCGACCGGCTGATTGCCATGCCAAACGCCCCACGTATGGATGTCGCCGCTGCCGTGCGCGCCGCTGCCAACTTCATAAAACGCGCCGGGCACCAGCCGATGCACAATCCCCCCGATAACCTCCTTGAAAATGTGGTTGTAGCCGTGAAAGTACTCTATCTCATTGTTGCCGCTCCAAATCACAATGGAAGGATGGTTTCGGCAACGCCGGGTTTGGCCTTCGATTTCCTCCTGGAGGTTATCCATCCAACTCTTGTCATGGACGGGATAACTGGCGTTGGCGAATTTGAACTCAAACTGGAGCATAATGCCGAGCTCGTCGCACAGATCGAACAGCTCATCTTCTTCGTAATATCCCCCGCCCCAGAGTCGAATGAAGTTGAAGTTGCACTCGACGGCCCGGGTCATGTACCAGTGAAGGATTTCCGGCGTGACGCGCGTGGGCAGGTTATCGGCGGGAATCCAGTCCGCGCCCTTGACGAAGACCGGTACGCCGTTGACGCGCACATGCATGGCGACGTCTTGGCTCGGGGGCAGCACTTCAATTCGGCGTAGGCCGACCCGGCGACGGGTTGTATCTATGGTTTTGCCATGGGAGTCGGTCAACTGAACCGTGACCGTGTAAAGCGGCTGGTTGCCCATTCCGTTGGGCCACCACAATTCTGGCTTGGAAATGACCGCGTGCAGCCTGCAAGCGCCGTCCACAACGGGACCGGAAACCTCAGCCACCTGTGCCCCGGCGAGCGAGACTTGCACCTTCACACCTAGACCGTGGGAAGCGCCGAGCACCGAGGTATGAATGTCCAGGCGCACGCGACCGTCGGCCCCATGGTGTTGCAGCACGCCGACGTCGGCAAGGCGGGAATCTAAGCTGAGAATTTCGATCTTCCTCCAGATACCTTGCGTCAGCAGCGGGCGACACCAGTCCCATCCCCACATGTAAGGCGCCTTTCGTACCCAGGAGCGCGGGTTGCGAAGGTCCACGCCATAACGCCGTTGGTACGCTGCCCGCTGTTTCTCGACGTAGGGCCCGAGGGTCTCGAACCGGATGCGGAGCCGGTTCGTTCCCTTGCGAAGGTGCCGCTTGATGTCGAACCTCCAGACGCGAAACATGTTGTCCGCGCGACCCACCGGGTGGCCATTGACCCACACCGTGGCCAGCGTGTCCAGCCCGTGACACACCAGCTCCACGTGACGTTTCGAAAGCATCTTCTTGTCAGCTTCGAAGGCGCGTTCGAAAATCCAGCTCCTCTCCGCCACCCACTGAACCTTGCCATTGTTCTCCCCGTAAAAAGGATTGGGGATTTTGCCGGCCTGCAACAGGGTCGTGTAAGTACTGCCCGGCACGGCGGCCTGGAGAGGCTGCGATTGGCCTTCTTCGTACATGGTCCACATCTCGCCTCCCAAATCGAAGGAAAGCACGCCGGCGGCATCAGCCGGAAGTGCCGCGGGAGGCTGCGCGCGCAGGCTAACTGCCGGAAGCGCAGAACTCACACTGAGCCCCGCCGTGAGCTGCAACAGCTCACGCCGAGTCAGAGGATGCGATGGTGGTTGAACTAGCATGCTCTTCATAGGAACGACCTCGCTTTGAACCCGTGATTCTGCTGCAATACACACCGAGTGTCAACCACCGAAAAATCGCGATTGCATTGCAAGGGAAAGAGCAGAAACGACACTCACCTAAGCGGGAGGCGAGCGGTCGAATCTCTCCCATCTATGTTGATTTTTGGGCAGCCCGAAGGTTGACAATCGGCAGGGGTTCAGTTAAACATAATAGATTGCGAGTTTTCAACGAAGGAGTGTAGCTTGCAAACGTCATTTTTGGGGGCGAGTCATCGCCAAGTCGAATGGCATCTGGTGGACGCGGAGGGAGCCGTTTTGGGACGGCTGGCGGCGCGGGCGGCGCGTGTTCTGACAGGGAAGAATTTGCCCACATGGACGCCACAGGCCGATCATCGCCAAGGCTTGATTATCATCAATGCCGATAAGATTCGCTTAACGGGACGGAAAGCCGAGCAGAAGATTTACCGGCATTACACGGGTTATCCGGGCGGGTTGAAGGAAGTGCGGGCCGACCAACTGCTGGCCACAAAGCCTGAGCAGGTGGTGCGGGAGGCGATTCTGGGAATGTTGCCGAAAACTCGTTTAGGGGCACGGTTGGCCACGCGGTTGAAAGTGTATGCGGGGGCCTCCTATCCCCATCAGGCTCAGAAACCGTCCCCGGTCAACCTAACGCGCTCGGCATGAAGAAATCTTGAGGTCAAAGGAGCACGAGGTGAACGATTCGGGAGAGATTTGGGCTTCGGGACGGCGAAAAACTTCCGTGGCAAGAGTCATTCTGCGCCCAGGCACGGGGAAATGTGAAATCAACGGGCAATCGCTCGAAGCATATTTTCCACTCAATTCCATGAGAATCGAGCTTCAGCAACCCTTGATAGTCACGGAGATGCAGGGAAAGTTTGATATTTTCGTCAACGCGGAGGGCGGCGGTATTCACGGCCAAGTCGGAGCCACAAGGCTGGGAATTGCCCGCGCCCTTCTTCGCTACAACCCTGAATTGCGCTCGGTGTTACGCCGGAGCGGGCTTTTGACTCGAGATCCCCGCGCCAAAGAGCGCAAAAAGTACGGGCAAAAAGGCGCTCGCAAACGGTTCCAGTTCTCAAAGCGTTAAGGCAAGGTTCAGCATGTGAAGCGGCGAACTTGAAGGCCGAAAGCATCGTTTGTTAAGAGAAAGAACGGATGGGGGAGGTCAGGAGACGAATTGCCAAACATCACGATGAAAGAATTCCTGGAGGCCGGCGTCCATTTTGGACACCAGACTCGCCGATGGAATCCGAAGATGAAGGAGTACATCTACGGGCGGCGAAACGGCATTCATATTATTGACCTCCAGAAGACGCTGAAGTTTTTCAAGGAAGCCGCCGCCTTTCTCTTCGAGCAGGGTCGCGATGGCAAGAATATTCTTTTTGTAGGAA
>JAKASC010000187.1 GCA_021828245.1 Acidobacteriota bacterium | reverse complement strand
GCCATCACCGGCAACGGACTCAAAACCCTCAGCGCCGTGCGCGACGGTCTGCCGACGACGGCGGCCATTCGTCCCAAGCTCGCCGAGTTTGAAGAGCATTACCTGGGACTCACCCCGGCGTCGGTCGCATGACGTCGAACTTCAAAATAACCGCGCGGCCTGCTCGCGCAGGTAAAATTCCTTAAGGAGGCTTCTTTGGCGATTACCCTTCGGATTCCACCGCCGCTCAGAAAATTTACGGGTGGGGTTGAGCTGACCGAGATGGAAGCAACCCATCTGCCCGACTTATTTGAGAATCTAGAAAAACAATTCCCGGGCATCAAGAAGGCCCTCTGCTCCGAGGACGGAACCCCGCACCGCTTTGTCAATGTTTACGTGAACGACGAAGATATTCGCTTTCTGGGCGGAGCCGCTTATAAGTTTCAAGATGGCGACGAGGTGCTGTTGATTCCCGCGATAGCCGGGGGCTGCGGAACCGCGTCCTGACCCTCTGAAGGCCGCTATCCCTTGCCGCCATGCCAAAAGCTGTCCTTGTCCGCGTTCCCGCCAGCAGCGCCAATTTAGGTTGCGCCTTTGATTGCGCGGCGTTGGCCCTTCAACTCCACCTCGAAGTGGAGGCCGAGTTGCTCCCGGAGGGTAATTTTTCCATCCGTTACCATGGCGCCACGCCGGAGCGCGTCACGCTTGACGAAACCAACCTGATAACCCGCATCATCCGCCAGCAGCTCGCCGAGTGGGGCCTGTCACAGGGCCTTCGTCTCGAGATTCACAACCAAATCCCCATCGGCGTCGGCCTCGGTTCGAGCGCCGCCGCCATCATCGCGGGCCTGCTCGCCGCCCACCGCCTGGCCGATCGCCCACCCGCCGATGACGACATGCTCACGCGAGCGGCGCGCCTGGAAGGCGGCCATCCCGACAACGTGGCCGCGGCATGGCTCGGCGGATTCACCCTGGCAATTCAAACGGGTGAGCGCGTCCGGGCGTGGTCATGCCCGGTGTCCAACGCCCTTCAGATGGTGCTCGTGACCCCCGACTACGCCTTGCCGACGGAAAAGGCGCGCGCCGTGTTGCCGCCTCATTACAGCCGAGCCGAAAGCATCCACAACCTGCAACGGGCAGCCGTGCTGGCGGCACAATTTTTCTCCGGCCAAATGAAGCTGGCGCCCTTCCTTTTCGAAGACCGATTTCACCAGCCTTATCGCGCCCCGCTCATCCCCGGCCTAAACGACGTGCTGAAGTTGGAGCATCCTTCGCTCGCCGGCATTTGCTTGAGCGGCGCCGGCCCTTCCGTTCTTGCCTTCGTCAACGGCGACGCCGAGGTTGTGGGTCGCCTGATTTGCGCTACGCTCGATAAGCACGGCGTGCGGGCTGAAGCCCGCGTTTTAGCCGTGGATAATGCGGGCGCTAAGGGTTGGACCGACGCACGCCAGGCCACTCGTTGAAGAAATCTTCTGGCTTCATGGCACCGTCGCTCTTTGCCGGCAAAAGGCTGCTCCGGAGCCCGCTCCGCGCCCGCGCGCAACCTCCCAACGCCGGCGGCCCTTGGCCCAAGGCTGTTCGAGCCCTCCGGTCAGCGATGAGCGTTCCTGTCAGGGGCGAAGGTAGGCGGCGCCGCAAACAAAGCGTCCCTCGGGCGTCTTTTGGCAATGGATGATTCGAATCGCGCAGAAGATGCTGCCCTGGTGAGGAAGATAAGGCACCGCTGCTTCCATCAAAGTTCCGACGTCGTAGTGCTTTCGGCTGGTAAAGCCAAACCCGCCGCGGCAGATATCCGTGGTCTCCACCACTTCTTCGCCGAATTGAGGATGGCGCAGGCAGGCGTCCATGCGCAACCGCACCCGCGATTCGCTTCGCTCGTCTCGTGTGCGAAGGTGGACGTCGGAGGCTCTTTCGGCGCCCGCCGCTGGCAGCTCCGTCGAGCCCTGATCGCTCACCAGCGCCGGTCTCCAAACGGTCGTATCCCCGCACCGAACGCACTTCAGGGAAAGTCTTCGATTGGCTTCAAAAACCTCGGCCTCGGACGACTCCAGGTAGGTGACTTTCCGCGCATGGCACGCCGCGCATTCCAGCAACACCCGGGCCGCCGCCCGCTCGCTTTCCGTCAGTTCCGGAAACTCAATCTCCCACGGGTTCGCCGCATCATCAAGGAACGCCACGCCGTAGTAATAGCCGTTCTCCAATTTCTGAACCTGTCCGACAATGCGCGCTGCGGCCTCCTGGCCCGTAGTCTTGCACAGGATGGTCACCTCTTGGTTGGGCGGCAAAACGCGATGGAAAAATATTTTTGCTCCGTGCCGGCTGACGACCACGGTCCGCCCCGGCTCGAAGAAATCCACGCCCCGAGCGTCGGAGCCTCCGACCTCAATCGGCAGCTCCAGCGCAATCCGGTCGCTCCGTCGCCGCGTCGTGACGGCGTTTTCGGTGGCCCGCGCCATCTCGACCGCCTGTTGCCTCTCTGCCATTCCTCCTCCGGTGGCAGCCCCGTCGGCGGACCAAAGTTCCCCATCGCCGGCTGCCGGAAGAAAGACCTTGACCCGACGCTCATCCCGCTTCGCACGCTGCACGCTCGGCGCAGACTTCCGCTCCTCGCGCGAGCTATCTTCTTTAGTGGATTTCGGCAATTAGACCGGAAAGATGAGGCAGAAGTCAGAGGATGGGGCCGAAAAAGGCTGGCGCTACGGCAAAGGCGTGTAGCTCGCCGATTGAATATAGAAGTATCGGGTCACGTTGGCGGTCGCCACGCCGCCCCAATTCACGTTATCGGTTCCCCAATGGTTCATCATGAAATGGGCCGGCGCGCTGGGAACGTTGGTGGTGTGCGTGGCCTCCAGCGTGCCGTCAACGTAGTACTGAATTTCCCCCGGCTGCCAGACAAATTTGTAAGTATGAAATCCTACTGCCACACTCAGCCCGCTCACAGTGCTGTAAGTTTCTTCGCTGTCGGTTGGGGCGGAGGACGGACTGGGATTGAGCCAGTTCACCATATAAAGCGTGTCGGAAGGGTCATCTCCGGTCGGCACGTATTCTTCATAACCCGGAAATTCAAAATCAATTTCGGTTTCCGAATTGTCAACGTAAATGAAGCCCGCGGAAACGCTCCCGGAAACCGCCGTGCCGGAGCTGGTGGGTGTGGTCGCGGTTGACGACATGCGCATGGTCCATTGATAGGTTCCGTACCCATAAGTCTTGCGGGTGTAAATTTCCGCGCCGTCGGAGATAATGCCCGTGCAGGTGTCCACCGTGCCCACGCTCTGGGTCAGAACCAGCGTAAGATATCCTCCGCCCATCTGGACGTGGCTGGGAACAAAGTAACCGATGTGGTCGCAGGGGATGTAACCGGGCGCTCGGCCGTTGGCGATAACCCAAAAGTGTGTATTGAGCGAAGTGCCCGTGAAATTGACCGTCCAGCCCGAATTCGAGGACTGAAGCTTGTGGCCTCCACTCGCGCCACGGGCCGCTCCGGCCACTAGAAGGGAAAGCCCCAAAAACCAGGCCAGATTCCCAATGGTCCTGCGCAAATCAATGGTTTTCGACACAGATCGGTCTTGTGGTATCGCCGTCCAATGAGTCGCCATTGCGCCTACCCTGTCTGAGGGCTGGTCCCGCGCTCGCTCACCGGCCCCGTTCCCCGTCCACTTGACCGTACGCCGCGAAGGACTTTAAGTCAATCCGTTATCGCCCAAAGCTGAGCCTTGTGCTTTTTTAACCCGGAAACTGCTCAAGGGATTGTGATTTCTGCGGACTGGGGATATGATGCCCACCCCATGCGACGCTCACGGCGGCTGTGGCTTGTGGTTGGGTCCATCGGTGTTTTCGCTATGTTGGCTAACGCTCAGCCGGGCTTGAAGCAAGACTTATTCAACCGCTCCCAAGCCCGCTCCATGGTCATCACGACGCAGGGCATCGTCGCTACGAGCCAAACGCTGGCCTCCCAAGCCGGAGCGCAGATTTTGGCCCGCGGCGGTTCCGCGGTTGACGCTGCCATCGCCGCCGACGCCGTGCTGGGCATTGTCGAGCCCATGAATAGCGGCATTGGCGGCGACCTGTTCGCAATCTATTGGAACTCGAAGACGGGCCAACTCACCGGCATTAACGCCAGCGGCTGGGCTCCCCAAAAGCTGACGCCGGAATTCCTTCGGCAAAAGGGCTTTTCGGAGATGCCTTCGAGCGGCATTTATACGGTCACCGTGCCCGGCTGTGTGGACGGCTGGGCCAAGCTGCACGCGCGTTTCGGACGTCTCCCCTGGCGCGACCTCTTCCAGCCCGCGATTTATTACGCTGAGCACGGCTTTCCGGTCACGGAATGGATTCACGCTTACTGGCAAGCCGAAGAGCCGAAGCTCGCGGCCAACGCCAACGCCCGGCGGGTTTATCTTCCGGGCGGTCACGCGCCGGCGGTCGGCCAGATCTTTCGCAATCCGGAATATGCCCAGGCGCTCGAATTGATCGCCGACCAAGGCGAGAGCGCCTTTTATCGAGGTCCCATCGCCCACGCCATTTTGAAGACCTCGCAAGCCTTGGGCGGCGTCATGACGGCCGCCGATCTGGCCGATTTCCAGTCCGAATGGGTCACGCCGATTTCCACTACCTACCGCGGCTGGAAAGTTTACGAACTGCCACCGAACGGTCAGGGAATGGCGACGCTCGAGATGCTGAACATTTTTGAAAAATTTCCCCTCCCGCAATGGGGTTTTGCGAGCGCCGACGCCTTTCAGGTGAAGATGGAAGCGCAAAAACTGGCCTACGCCGATCTGTTTCGCTACAACGGCGATCCAGATCGG
>JAKASC010000186.1 GCA_021828245.1 Acidobacteriota bacterium | reverse complement strand
TGAAAAGTTTGGCCAAACTAGAGTAATCCCGATATGCCATCCAATTGGCCAAGTAGTGGCACTGGGCTTCAATACCGCGCCTTAAAGCGTCGCGCCGCTCGAGGAAAAAATCACCGGCCGCGGCTTCTGATTTCTGCAATCCGACGCCTTGACAATCTTGCGCAGGCGCATACTTGTTCATATCCGTGCGGATGAAATCCTCCAATTGAGCAACGGGGTTGCCGGGAATCTTCTGGTTGTAAGCGTTCAGGGCGGCCACAATCTGTCGCCATTGGTCGAGGCTCTGTCGCTCGGCAGGCGTGAGGGTGGAGGTGCGGGTTGCCAAAAAAAGTATCAGAGGCTTGGCCTCCTGAGCCAGCTCCCCGATGCGCTGCCGCTCGTAGGTTAAATAGGCGTCGAGCTGTGCAGCATTCCGGGCGTCAAAAGCCTCGAAAGAAGGGTTGGGCTCGCCGTGCCACCAGAAGAAATTGCCATCCTTCTCCACATAGGGCCGTGTGGCCTGGAGGTCCTTTTGGAGTGCCGAGAGCAACGAAGCGGCTTGATGGACTGTGAGCTCTCGCAAGGTGCTATAAGGCGAGTAAAAGCCCAGTTTTTGGAAAGCATCCAGGATTTGAGCCAAAGGCGCCTCAGCAGCGGCAAAATTTTTGAGCTCGACAAGATCGGCACGCCGAGCGCTTGTTCCCACCCCGCTCAAGGGCGCAAAACTTTGGGCGCGCGCGATCAATCCCATCATGTTGGCTTCCAGCCCCTTGCGCGCGATTTGGCGAAAGATGGCTTGCAGGCTGGGGTTGGAGCTTCGCAATCCTTCCTCCTCGTAGCGTTCGTAGTCGTCGTAACGGCTGAGCGCTTCCTCGAGCGGACCCGGGTCCCACAAGAGCTGCCCCGTCGGGAGGGACGCGATGCTCGATGCGGTCGTGGCGGTGCTCATAAACGGAAGATTGAGAAGATTCTCCACATCCAGTTGCAGCGTGGTGACACCGGGGGAAAGCTGAAATCCAGTGCCTTGGGGCTCCAGCAAATTCCCGGTGAGATCGGTTTGGGCGGTCTGGAGTTGCCAGCGCAAATTCTGAAAGTCGTTTTCTGCCGCGCTGCGGAGAGCGTTTTGCATAGAAGGATGAAAGAATCGGGTGCGACGCGCAGCGTCCATGGCAGCCTGGTAAAAGGGGTTGGAAGGGTCGAGCTTGGGTGCCGCCACCCAGCTAAAGTCCGGCCGCGACAGTAACTGTCTCACCAAAGTGATTCTTGCATCGAGGTTCTGGAGATCTTGCGCGGTGGGCGTGGGTCCGTTTTCCAACCCCTCGATCTGGCTCTCAAGAACTTTCAGGTTCACCAGCAAGGGGTTGTCTTCCAGCCAGGCATCAAAGTAGCCTTGCAGAAGGGCTTCCAGCTTATCGTGCGCCCCCTTGACATGCCCGCTATTGAACGGATCCCCGGAGACCGCCATGAGCACGTTTTGGAAGTATGGATTCTCGCTGTAATTCGGAGGCAATGAGCAGGAGAGCCCCAGATAGTCTATCAGCCCTTTCAGGTCTTCAGTTCCGCCGGTTCCTTTCCCCCGCAGCGCTTCGTAGCGTTGGAGGTTTATTTGAAGGTCGGACAACTCACGGGTGAAGGCCAATAGAGCATGAAACTCCGGCGTGCTCTCGGGGGAGTAGTTGGCTACCGGCTGCGGCGGGCCCGTCGTATTAAGCGTGGAGGCCTGCGAGCTCTGCGGCGTGGGCATCGCCATAACCTGGTCGGCGCGGTTTTCTAAAAGATGGCGTAGTGTGTCGAGAACCTCCAGGCGATACGCCGGTTCCATCGCGCGCTTGATGCGGTCATTCAGCGGGCTGAAGAGCGAGGCGGGGATAAACCAGGAGGAAAAAACGTTGGTGTTGAGTTCGGCCATGCTTTGGGTAAGATCGCATACGCTTTGCCCGGTGCGCAGCGGAGCCGCTTCCCGGCTCATTTCATGGGAGATTCCGTGCAAGGTAGGGCCCAGCAGATACCACATTCTCCTCATGTGGAGATAGCGATTTGTCATCCCCCACGACAGAACGAGGACCAGCAACAGGGCCGCGAGTTGCGCGCCCCATTCCAGGCGGCTTTTGGAACGGACTAAGCCGGGCAAGGGTCGGGCCAGGGCGGACTCCGGGAAGATTTTTTCCTCAAACAGACGCATCAGAAAGATCGGCCGGTGAGGATGGGAGCTCGACGGCGCCGACGTCGAAGCCGACGGTAAGGTCGGCGCAGGGGCGGCGAACGGGTCGAGGGGTTGTTCGCTTGGCTGAACAGGCGCCGGTGCCGAAGTCTCTTCCCGGGAAGGGTCCCCGCAGAAATAGAGGCCCCGGAAATAAAACGCCTCGTGGTAGGCCGTTTCCCTGAACATCCGGTCAAGAAAGATTCCCAAGGGAGTTCGGAGCGCCTCGAACTCTCCCGGAAACATAAAGACCTCGTCGGCGTCGGGAAGAGTGCCCCGCTCGGCGAAGATTTCGCTCTGCAGATGGCTCAAATCGCGGCCCATGCTGTCAAAGGCTTCATTCACCCAGGTTGGCTTAAAGGAGCTGCCCAGGCTGTAAGGGCATGACCAGCCGAAAATGTCCTGCCAATTACGAGGAGGAATTTGATTGCAGAAGCCTCGAAACCCAAAAATCTCATCGCATCTCGTAACAATCACATACACTGGGAACGAAAAGCCTAAAATTTTCTGGGCACGCCACAGGCAGGCTGAGAGGCGGGCGGCTTTGGCTTCCAGGGCTTGCGTGTCGTTGGCTTGCGGCGCTAAAAAGCCCTGGCAGGGCAGCATAACCACCAAGCCGTCGAGCGGCCGGCGGGCTCGCAGGTTGCGGAGCTGCCTTAACAGAACCTCCCACTTGGTTTTCTCAACATCCTCCGTGCCGCCGATGTAGTCTCCGTAAATATCCAGCACGACGCCCTGATTGAAAAAGCGCCACTCGAGCCCTTGATGAATTCCAAAATCCTCGGCTCGTTCCAAGAGAGAAGAGCGAAGTCCGGCGCTTTCGATTACGGTGGTTTTGCCGGCCCCGGGTTCGCCGAGCAGCAGGAACCACGGAATTTGGTAGCGATAATCTCGCCCGGCGGTGTTCTCCCGCAGAAACCTCATTGCCTGGAGAATCGAACGACGGAAGGCCCGCGCCTGCGCCAGGCGGGAGCGCAAATTGTTTTCGTCGGGTGTCTCAGCAGGAGGGGGTGCGGTTTGTCCGCGGGCCGGGGGCGATTCTTGAAGGGCCAGCGTCACCGGTTCCTGTTTTCGGGCTTTCTGCAACGTCAACGCGAGGAAAATCACGACCACAATGGCGACTGCGACGACGGCCGCGGCCACGTAGGGCAGGTACGGATAAAGGTGGGCAACAACGTCCACGCTTATCGGCCCTCCGTCGTCAGTGAGGTGGGAGCAGCTTCAATTTTTCGCAACGTCTGGTCAATTTTGCTCGTGGCGCGTTTCCATAGCAAGGTCGAGAGCGCCAGCCAAAGCAGGAGGACGACCGGAACAAGGGCCAGCCAGCGCCGAGGATCGGGAAGCATTTTGCGCGTTCCTTCCCGCAGCGTGTAAAGGGAACTCTGGGGAAACAAACTTGTGCCTTCCTCGAATAGATGCGGGCGTTGCTGATAAATCATGTGAAACAGGTTTTGGCGATACCGGTCGAGCGCCAACTCGTGGCCGCCGCGATATTTGCCCTTGAAGCCGAGCGCCAGGGCCTGGAAAAAGACGGCCGCCAAGTCTTGATAAGCCCGGTCGCGCCTGGCGAGCAGTTGGTCGAGCTTTTCAAAGAACAATTCACCTGCCCGATGCGACTGAAAGAGTTTCGATTCCAACAGCGGCCAACGCTGACTGCCCGGCCAAGGGAGGTTTAGGAACACCTCATCCGCCAGCGCGGCAAACACGTATTGAGCCTCTCGATACACTTCGTAGGCGAACGCTCCGCCGTGGCGCATTGCCTCGAGCGACAATTGTTCGAGGGTGGAGAGCAAAGACTGCTGGATCGCCTCGGGAGAGGGTTGGCGGTTTTCCGGCTCAGAAGGCGGGGGCTCTTTGGGGTTCGTGGGGCCTTCAGAGGTTTGGAGTTGGGCCTTCAGCCGCACAATTTCCGCGTAGAATTCGCGGAATTGCCGAAGGAGAAGCGAATCCGGCACGTCTCGGGTCGTCATGCCTCGCCGTTCCCGTCGCGGCGGCCCAACTCGTCCGTGGCGGCCGCCCGCAACCCCACGAGGGGCTCATGCTTGGGGTTTCCGAACATAAAGTACAATTTCCGCCGGCCGATGCTTGCGGCCGCTTTCCGAAACGGTGACCACCTGCAGCGGCTCGTCCGGTCGGATAAATTCGCGGCTTGGCTGAAGCGCAAAAAACATCACACCGCGCGGCGCAACCAAATCCTCCTCGCCGGCGATGTTCTCCCGGGGTGCGCCGAGAATCCTGCGGTCCCGCAACGATTGAATAACGCTGCGCGAGCCGATCAAGCATTCCTGAGCCCACTGGAGCATATCTTGTTCGGACATTCCGGCCTGAGCCCGCACCGCCAAGATCAGCCTCCGGTCGCTCCAATCCCGGTCGAAGGAGAGTTCAAAAATCCCGTCAGAAAATTGGAACGGATAGCCGAGGTAGGTCTCCGAAATCCCTTCCGCAATCATGCGGAAAGCAAACTCCTGCACCTGCGCGAAAGTGGCTCGCAATTCGTTGTGGTCGTAAGGCTTGAAGATGGGGGGAACAAGGCTGGAACCCAAGGCCGCCAGGTCTCCGGCCATGCGACAAAGCGCCGAGTAAAGTGCGAAGGGATGCGATTGGCCCGTCGCAAGAAGCGATTCC
>JAKASC010000185.1 GCA_021828245.1 Acidobacteriota bacterium | reverse complement strand
AGAAAAATTTTCTAAACCTGTTCACCCCGACACCTGAGAAAACTTGATGCTGACCGTTTCCCAGCATCCGCTCTCCTATCTTGGATGGACACCACGAAGCGTTTAGCCTTTTATGACTTTGATGGTACCTTGAGCTCGGGAAACGTGGTGCGGCGCTACGCGTATTTTTGCCTGCGGCAACCGTCGCGGGGACGAGCAGCCCTCAAGTTTTCCAAGCTTTTGCTAACGATTCCGGCCTGGCTGGTGCTGGACCTTCGCTCGCGTCGCCATTTCAACCAAGTGTTCTACCGTGAGTATCGGGGGCTTGGTGAAGAATGGCTGCACGCCCAATCAGAACGACTGTTTGAGGACGTAGTGCGGCCCAGCCTCTATGCCGGCGCTGCAGAATTGATTGCTCGGGATCGGTCGGAGGGTTACCGACCCGTTCTCGTTTCGGGCGAACTCGACTTTGCTTTGGACCGCGTGGTACGCTACCTTGGATTTGAGGGAGTCATCTGCAATTCCCTTGAATTTAAGGACGGCGTTGCGACCGGGCAGGTCGTGTCGCCTCTTATCGCAGAGGAGAAAAAGGTAGCGGCCATGCGACGCTACGCGGAAGCGCAAAGGGCAAAACTGGAAGAGGCCAAAGCCTATTCCGACAGCTTCTCCGACCTGCCAATGCTGAAAGCGGTTGGCCATCCGACGGCGGTTAATCCCGACCGGCGCTTGCGTCGAGTGGCCGAGGCGAGCGGTTGGCCTATTATCTCTCTGCAAAAAGCAGCATGACAAACCCCATGTCCGAAGGCGAGAATTTCCTCTTTGCCGAGCCGACACCGAACGCCGTGGGCCGCCAGGCCTTGGTCTCCCATGACGGCTGTGTGGTCCATCTCGAAGCGCGTTCGGCGCCGCGCCTCATGTGGTACGGCGAGGATTTGTGGAGCGTTCCATTCCCCGCCGGCACGCGGGTGATGTACCCGAACCCCACCATTCCAGGACTTCCTGACCGCGACGGTGCGATTCGCTACGCGCTGGCTCATCCGGAGGAAATGGAACCTCTGGAATCACTGTTGAGACCCGGCATGAAAGTAACCATCGCGATGGACGATATCTCGCTGCCACTGCCCAGAATGCGGCGACCTGACCTGCGCCAATCCATCCTCACCATTTTGCTCGACATGATGGCCGCCAAGGGCATCGAAGATGTTCACCTGATTATCGCCACCTCGTTCCATCGGCGGATGTCAGCGGCGGAGATTCGTTACGTGGTTGGCTCACGGATTTTTAACGCCTACTATCCCGAACGCCTCTACAATCACGACGGAGAAGCGCCCGGCGGCATGGTCGAGCTGGGTGTGACGAAGCACGGCGAACGCGTCCGCATCAATCGTCGTGCCGCCGAGTCGGACCTCCTCATTTACGTCAACCTCAACCTGGTGCCGATGGACGGCGGGTCGAAATCGGTCGGTGTGGGCCTGTGCGACTATCCCACGCTCCAGGCGCACCACACGCCCCAAACCATTCTCCACTGCGATTCCTACTTCGACCATCGCCGCTCCGAGATGAAACGGTCCTGCGACCGCATCGGACAGGTCGTCAACCAGAACCTCAAAGTGTTTCAGATCGAGACGGTGATCAACAACCGCATGTTCGATCCGCGCATGGCGTTTTTCACGAAGAACGAAGACCGCTGGAACGTCGTTGATCGCGGCATGTTCCACGCAACACGCCATACCCTGGCGCGGCTGTCGCGCTCGGCCAAGCGCAAGCTGCTGTTCGCCGTGCCCGCCGCCTACCAAATGATTGCCATTCACGCTGGTCGGACGGAGGCCGTGCATGAAAAATCGCTCGCCTATTGTTACGCACAGTATTGCTGCCCCCTGGAGGGCCAGTCGGATGTGGTGGTGTACGGCATCCCGTTCATTTCGCCTTACAATGTCAATTCCATTCTCAATCCTCTGCTCGTGCAGGTGATGGCGCTGGGCTATTTTCACAATATGTACCGCGGCAGGCCGGTGGTCCGGAAGAACGGCGTCTTGATCATCACGCATCCCCTTTATGATGAATTCGATCCGCTGCACCATCCCTCGTATATCGAATTCTTCCATCGGCTCCTGCCGGAGACGCGCGACTCCTTTATCCTGCAGCAGAAGTACGAAGAACAATTCGCTCACGACCCGGACTACATCCGCATGTACCGCACCGGCAACGCTTACCACGGCGTCCACCCGTTTTATATGTGGTACTGGGGTGAAAACGGCCGCGCCCACGTGGGCAAGGTCATCTGCGTGGGCGCGGAGTCGAAGAGAGCGGCAGGGCTGATGGGATGGGAGACAGCGCCCAACATGAGTGAGGCGCTTGCCATGGCGGAATCCCACGTCGGCCACAAACCCAGCATCACCCTGATGCACTTCGCGCCGATTTTGATGGCGGATGTTGAAGGGTCACCAGAGGACGCGGAAGCCCGGTTACCTCAACCAACAGGAAGATGAGCAGCCCGCAAGCTCTGGCCTAACCATGAGGCAGTAATGAATAACTCACATGAAATGTGAAGGAGGAGGTAGAGTCCTTATGCAAGGCAATTCGGTGTACGAGACTGCGGTCGAAAAGCTCCGCAAGGCCCATGAAGAGTGGAAAAAAGATCCTGAGACTATTTCCAAGTTCCTCGACGCCAAGGGAAGGGGACTCAAACGATTCCAACCCATCTTCAAGCCTACGCACCTTCCCCAGCTTACGGCCGAGGAATTCCAAAATTTCCTTAAGTTGGAGAAGAACGAGCAGCCATGATCCTCGTCTGGCGTTCCGCTTCGCCTCAGAAAGCAAAAGGGCGCCGCCGCGCCCGTCAAAACGCGTTGCGCTATTGGAAATAGCGCGCCACCGAGTAGGCAAAACCGCCCGACTGCGTGGCCTGGCTCCAGCCCGCTGCGAGGATAGTCGGAACGGGAGTGCTGGCGTCGAGCGCGACCGCCGCGGCTGAGCTGTAGGGCACGCCGCTGAAGGCGGTTGTGACCTCGCCCGTTCCCGCTGCGCCGAAACTTGTATCCAGCGAGCCGTTCGAGTTGAAGCGCGCGAGCGCGAAAGAGCTGACGAATTGGCCAGAAACCCCCTGGCCTCCGGCAGTCACGATGCTGGCGTCGCTTTGAATGGCGACGGCGGCGTCGGCGCCAAAGCTTAGGGCCACTTTTCCGCTCGAGCCGAAGGTGGGGTCCAGTTGACCGCTGGGCGTGTATCGCGCCAAACCCAAACCACCGGTGCTTGCGGCGTAGCCCACGGCCACGATGTTGCCGGATGAGGCCAACGCCATCCCTTGGATAAAGCTCTTGGAGCCGGAGAAGTCTGTCAGGACGCTGCCTTTTGAGCCGAACGCCGTGTTCACGGCGCCCGAGGGCAGAAACCCGACAAGCGCAAACTCGTCATAGCCTTTAGGCGAGGCGTAACCGCCGGCGACGATGTCGCCGTTTGATTCGACCAGCACGGCGGCGGCTCTGCTGGACGATTTGCCGAACGCGAACGTAACCTTGCCGCTGCCGCCAAAAGTGGAATCGAGCGTGCCATCGGCGGTGAGCCGCACCAGCGCGAAGTTGGAGTTCGCGACGCCGGCGAGCACGATTTCACCGTTGCTTTGGATGACGATGGCATTGGCGCTGGGCGAGGCCCTCTTGCCGAATGAGATAACGGTGACGCCCTTCGCCCCGAAAGCCGTATCCAGCGATCCATCCGGACAAAAGCGCGCGATGCCGAATTCAGTGCCGCTGTCGGCTTGCCCCGCGACCAGAATCCGCTGGTCGGTGCTGAGGCAACTCGTGTGGGTTGTCTCATTCTGCAAGGCGAGCGCGTAGCCAACGTCACTGCCCGAGGTTAAACTTGCCTTGGCGATGCCGCCGTTGCCGAAGGTTGTGTCAAGCGAACCGTCCGGGTTGTACCGCACGGCGGTGAAGTCGTATTTGGAAAGGGTATTGTCCGGGCTCCAGCCGCCCACCACAATTCGGCCGTATGAATCCACGGCCACCCCGTCCGCCACTTGTCCACCGTTGGTAATGGGAGAGGTTTGGGTCGTATTGGTCATCACCTTGCCCGTGCCGTTGAACGTCGTGTCAAGGCACCCGGGTGAAACGGTGGTGCAATCCTGCGCGGCCAGCGGAGCTGCCGCCAGCAACAGTGTCAAGCTAAGTCCAGCCATCACTTTCAACGCAATGGTGCTTTTCATGTTCCTCCTTCGAGTGTGAATATCAGAATCTTCCGTGTTCTGTGCTTTTGCGCTTTGTGCCTCTTTAGCGAGGCGACTCTAACAAGGCCGCCGTCGCCCGAGCATCTCCCAAATGGGAGATTTCTTTCCATCGCCTCGCCGCAGCCGTGCCGTTGTGGAAGCGGCAGCAACGTCCCGGTCGCCGTAGCGGCCGGGATCATTGCCGTGAGAGTCCTCAGGGGGGAGATACTGAGGCGCCTCATGCCAGTCGCGAACGCCCTCGTATTCCGGCGCCCACGATTCTTGAGCAACCAAGCCGCACGCTGGTGCATTCTCCCTTTGCTTGCCGGCGCGCAGCACCGACGCGCGCTCGGTAAGCTGCGGGCCTTGGGCGAGAAGCACCCGCGGCGGAGCGAGCGGTCGGGACTTGCTTGCCCGCGGGCGCGGCTGCCAGGCCGGGGGGGAGTTGGCGAGGCAGCCGCGCGTTGGGTGTTCGGGACTACCTGGCGGTAGCTGTGATGGGTACCACCTCGACGGAGGCTGGCAATTCAGCCAGCGACACGTGTTTCTGGCCGCTGCCCTTTTGCGCGTAGATTGCCGCGCCTTTGGGCAGGGCGAAGTAGAGGGTTTCAGCGAGCGGGCCGAG
>JAKASC010000184.1 GCA_021828245.1 Acidobacteriota bacterium | reverse complement strand
CGCAGGGGCTTTTGGTCATTAGCCTCAACATGGCAGGGAGCGTGCCTGAAGCAGCCGACTTGGTGGTGACAGATCCGGTGCAGGCGGGCGTGATGGCGGTGATGGCAGTGGCGGATACGGCCAAATTCACAGTGGCGCGATTGAAGCGGCGCACCTTCTAAGCTGACCTTGAGGCTTGACCGCGGCAAATTACCGGGAATCGGGTAGCCATGACGGTGACGTTTCCGTCGCGGGTTCGCAGAAGCACCCGCGACACGGGGAATAAATACGGCCGGTAGCACGCAAAACGAGAAGTATCCGCAACACCGAAAACAGTCTTGCCGCGACCTGCTCTCGATGCCACGAATCCCAAGTCAAGAGCCGCAAAGGAAGACAAACCACGGCTACCTTTGCGCTACCTGGTCGTGGCACGGCCGTCTTGGCCGTGTCCCCACACAGGCGCGACGCCCATGCCCCACCGCACGCTGCGAAGAAACCTGTGGTGTGGAGCTACGGTTGTGAAACTGTGCGGTTCTTTGCAGCGGGCGCCGGCACGAGCCGCTGCGGTTGCGCCGCACAACCTCGGTGCTAACTGCTGACTGTAACGGACGGTTGCACCTTCGATGTCGCGAGCATATCATGGGTGTAGCCGCTACACAGAAACCGAGGAGGGACAGAATGCGCCTGATTTCTGCGGTCCTGATAGCCTTGGTCCTAGCCCCAGTATGCTCTGCAAAGAAGAAGTCCAAACCTGGCGTGGGATGGAAGCCTGCCACGGTACTAGCATATCGTTCCGGAGCCTACCAGGCGGCCACCATCACGAACCTAAACTCTTGGAATTGGAACTACGGCTCCTCCGCGACCGTAACCACAACACCAGTCATTGACAGCTATGAGGCTATAGGTCTCGGTACGTGTAATCGGGCGCTGCTTCTTTATCATGTCGTCCCCCCGATATTTTACCGGAGGCGCTTCGTGGGAGCTCTTGTCGAGGGAGAGAGCATCGCCTACCGCTGGAAGGGCAAGGGCAAGGTTCGAATCAAATTGCTCCAGAGCCCCAAGCAGAGGGAGTTTACGGTTCCGGTGTTCAAGGTTTTCGACTGGACACAGATCAAGCCAAATCTCCTTGCCAACGGATTCATCAAGCTTGCGGCTTACTGTGGGCCTGAGACGGCTTTCGGCAAGGTCAGAGTCGCCATGCTCGCGCGCGCGAATCAAAGCTCGACGCCGGCCAGGGACGCCTTGGTCGAGGGGAAAACGGTCAGTGGGCCGAAACCCGCCGCCCCTCTTACGAATAATGATGTTTCCGCCATGATTGCGTCGGGCCTTTCAGCCAATGTGGTAATCGCGAAAATAGAATCCTCCTCCTGCGGTTTCGATACCTCTCCGCGGGCCTTGGAACGCCTGAAACGGTCTGGCTTACCCAATTCTGTTATTCTCGCCATGGTCAAGAAATCCTCAGCAAAGTGACCACGGGGCCTGGCGAAGTCACCCTCGGCGGATAGCACACGCGCTCCGCGTCTCCTGGTGAGTCCGCGCGGCAACCCTGGCAGGCCGAAGGCTCTTATTTTTTATAGTAGGCGGCGTTGATTTCGGTGTAGTTGGCCCACTTTTCCGGAAGGTCGTCCAGCGGGAAAATCGCTGAAACTGGGCAGACGGGCACGCAGGCGCCGCAGTCAATGCACTCGACCGGATCAATGTAGAGCAGCGGAACATCAGCAAAGTTGGCCTCGTCCTTGCGCGGGTGGATGCAATCCACCGGGCAAACATCCACGCAGGCGGTATCCTTGGTATTCACGCACGGTTCAGCAATCACATAGGCCATGAGAATTTCTCCCCCCTGTAACCTCCAGGCGTCTTCTGTTTCTCCTGGTACGCTTTCAAGGTATCCGGTTGGGGGCGCTGGCGCGATGACTTAAGTCGTCGTTGCGGGCAGCCAGGAGCCGGAGCGAGCAAACGGATTTTGTCCGTGGCTCGCCGAGCCGCTGACACCGTCCGACGTGCTCAAACTCTTCGCAGCTTGATTTCAACTTCGGCCCAAGCATAGGATGAGCCTATGGCCACTCTTGATCCCGTTGAAACGCTGCGGCGCGTTCCCTTTTTCTCCGTGCTGCCCCGCGAGGAATTAGAAGCGTTGGCAAGCTACTGCGGCGTCCGGCGCCTGAGCCGCGACGAAACGCTTTTCACGGAAGGCGATCCCTGCGAAGGACTCTATGTGGTGCAATCAGGCGGCATCAAGTTGTTTAAGATGGCGGAAACGGGTCGCGAGCAGGTGCTGGTGATTGAGCGCGCTGGCTCGACCGTGGGAGAACTGGCGGTGTTCGATGGCGGAGCTTATCCGGCCTCGGCGGCTGCCATTGAAGATTCCACGCTGCTTTATCTCCCGAAGCGTGAATTCTTGGAATTGTGCCGCCGCAATTCCGCCGTGTCGTTTGCGGTGATTCGCGCCCTTGCTTGGCGGTTCCGCTACATGGCTTCCTTGGTCGAAGAACTTTCCCTGAAAGAGGTCAGCCACCGGCTGGCGCGTTTTCTGCGCGATCGCGCTGTGGCGTCCGGCCTTCGCACGCGACGCGGCATCGAGTTTCCACTCGAAGAAACTAATCAAGAGATCGCCGCCGCCATTGGCACGGTGCGCGACCTGGTCAGCCGTAACCTGCGCCGCTTTGTGGATCGCGGCCTCATCAAAATGGAACGCCGCAAGGTCATCGTCCTCGATATGGCCGAGCTCGAGGCTCAGATTGCTGGCTCGAAGCGCGCAGCCACCGTCGAAAAATGATGATTTGCGGTCCCTTTCGCCGCCTCCGCAGCCGTGCAGATGCGGTTGTCAGATGCCCCACCCGCGGCCCTGCTCAATTTTTGGTAGCGATGATGGCGGGCGAATGCGAGCCGATGTCGGCGGTCTCCACCGTAGCAAAGCCGGCGTCCTTCAACCAGTCGGTGTATTCCGCCAGCGTGTAGGTATCGCCCGCGTCCGTATTCACTAGCATGTTGAGCGCGAAGAAAAGAGGAAAGGGTGGACCCGAACGGTCATCGCTCGGCAGCATGTCCATGATGGCTATGCGCCCGCCCGCCCGCAAGGCCCGCGCCAGGCGCTTGAACAGTTGTCGCGAGGCGCGTTCGCCTTCCGAGTGAACGATATTGCCGAGCAGGGCCACATCATATCGGTTCTCCCCAAAGTCCACTTCCTTCAGATCGCCCGGAAGCAAATCATACCGATCCTCAACGCCGTGCTGTCGCAAATACTGGCGAGTGAGTTCCAGCACCTTGGGGAAATCTTGCGCCGTCAGTTGCGCGTGCGGATGGGTTTCTGCGACGGCAATCCCCCACACGCCCGAGCCGCAAGCTACATCCACGACGCGGATTTGACCGCCATGGGAATGGTCGCCTGCAAGCGCCAAGGCCAGCCTCCTAGCCGGCTCGCGGTTCGTGACGTGCAATCCGCGCACCAGCACCGGGAAGAACTCCTCGGCGCGTTGCTGCTGGTTGACGGCCTGGCAGGGCTTTCCGGTGCGGACGCAATCCGCCAGACGGCTCCATGCCTCCCACAACGAATCGCTCTCCATGATGTAGCCCGCGTAGTCGGGGCTTTCGCGGACCAGGTAACGCTCGGCAACGGGCGTGAGCATGTAGTGGCCATCTTTTTTGATGAGCAGTTCGAGCCCGGCCAGGGCATCCAGTAACATGCGCATGCCGCGCTCCGAGGCCCCCGCGGCCTTCGCTATGGCCGCGGCCGTCGTGTGCCCCGCCGCAATATGGGAAAAGACCCGAAATTGCAGGCCAACGGTCAAAATCCTTGAAGGCGCAAACGAGAAATGAAGCTGCGTCAGCTTTTGCACATCGGCAGTAGATTCTGCGTTCGAATGGGTTTTCATGACACCCCTCCTCCGTGAAGTTGTGTGCGATCTATTACTCCGCCACGAGGGCGCAAAAACGCCCCGTAACAACCCTTGATTCCTCAAGGTCTTGCGGCTAGGATGTCGGCGTGTTGGAAAGGGTTGTCCCTCGCCGAGCCACAGAAGGATAGCACGCGGCAGGTTCGGCCTTCGGATGTGAGCGACTCAGTCTTCGGGACCGGCCCAGGTTATTCCTTGGGAAGCCAGCCACAATGGCTGGCTGGTTTGATCTCGCAGCCGACCCCTTGAAGAAATGGACATCAGTGATATGCTATTGGACGCTACGAGGCAGTGGCGAGCTGATTACTTTGGCGCCAATAGATGAGCAACGCTGGAAAAAGTTTCGGTGCGACCGTACGACAGTGAGGCTAGGTTGGGCGCCCTGCAGGAGGAGTGAGGTGATAAAAAAATCTTTGGTGTTCCTTTTCACGATATTCTGCGCGGCCTGCGCTCAAAAGCCGGCCCAGCAGACACCGAAGGTGGTGCCACTCAACATTCAAAGGAGCGTATTTGGAAAAATGCCGAACGGACAGACAGTGGATCTTTACACCCTCTCCAATTCCAAGGGCATGATCGTCAAAATTACGAACTATGGCGGCCGTGTTGTTTCCATCATCGTGCCCGACCGACAAGGAAAGATGGCCGACGTCGTGTTGGGCTTCGATAATCTCGAGGGCTACCTGGGGAACAATCCCTTTTTTGGAGCCTTGATTGGACGTTATGCGAACCGCATTGCCCACGCCGAGTTCCGGCTGGACGGCAAGGTCTATCATTTGCCCGCCAACGACCACGGGAACTGCTTGCACGGCGGCCCCGATGGCTTCGACAAGCAATACTGGAAGGCGAAGGAGCTCAGCTCAACGCCGCCGGCTCTCGAGCTCACGTACCTCAGCAAAAACGGCGAGGAAGGATTTCCTGGAAACCTTTCCGTGAAGGTTGTCTATACGCTCGAGAATGACAACGCCCTGAAAA